>DATBXG010000154.1:0-7821 GCA_036514415.1 Paraburkholderia sp. | reverse complement strand
CATGGCCGGTTCCTCGCGCAGAAAGGATTCGCAGGAGTACGTTGCGTTTTTGCGCCGCGTGCCCTGATCCGGCTGTGTGGGGCTGTTACATGCGGTCACATCACGCTCTCGGGATTCATGATAGGCCGGTGGGCCGCTGGCGCACGGCACAGTCTGAAAATGCCGAGAAGTTGGCAGAATGGCTCGGTATGCGCTGGTTAAGCTGGCTCGGCGTCCATCCAGCGCCACACGCGGGGCCCGGCTGGACCCATTGCCGAACGAACCAGCGAACTCCAGCGAGACGCGAGACGATCATGATAAAAGTGCGCAAGGCGGTCTTTCCGGTTGCGGGTCTCGGCACGCGTTTCCTGCCGGCCACCAAGGCGAGTCCCAAGGAGATGCTGCCGGTCGTGGACAAGCCGCTCATCCAGTATGCGGTCGAAGAGGCGGTGGCCGCCGGCATTACCGAGCTGGTCTTCGTGACGGGGCGCGGCAAGCGGGCCATCGAAGACCATTTCGACAAGTCCTATGAGATCGAGCGCGAACTCGCGGCGCGCGGCAAGGCGGCGCTGCTCGCAACCGTTCAAAGCATCAAGCCTGCCCACGTGGAGTGCATATTCGTGCGTCAGCCCGAGCCGCTCGGCCTCGGCCATGCGGTGCTGTGCGCGCAGAAGATCATCGGCGACGAACCGTTCGCCGTGCTCCTCGCCGACGACCTCGTCGACGCCAGGCCGTCCGTGCTCGCGCAGATGATCGAGCGCTTCGATCATTACCATTGCTCCCTCGTCGCCGTCGAGGAGATCGAGCGCGAGGACTCGCGCTCGTACGGCGTCGTGATGGGCCGGCCCTGGGACGAGCACGTGTTTCGCATGTCGCGCATCGTGGAGAAGCCCGAGCCCGACGAAGCGCCTTCCACGCTAGGCGTGGTGGGCCGCTACGTGCTGATGCCGGGCATCTTCGACCATTTGCGCGCCTTGAGTCCCGTGCCGGGGGCGGAGTGGCAGTTGAGCGACGCCATCCAGTCGATGCTCGCCGTCGAGCAGGTGCTAGCGTATCGCTACAGCGGCCGCCGCTTCGATTGCGGCAGCAAGCTCGGCTATCTGCAGGCGACCGTGGACTATGCGCTGCGCCACCCCGAGGTGCGCGACGCGTTCGGCGCATGGCTGCGCGCGCGCGAGGGGCACGGTGCGCCGCGCAAGGGCGACGGCGCGCACGCGCATCTCACGGTCGTTCAAACCGATGAGGCGAGCACGCTGCTGGCCCCCGCCTCCGCGGTGGGCTGAGTCGTTTTCCCGTCGCGCCGACGCGGCCTGCACGCGCGTGCCTAGCGAAAATATTCCTTCGTGTTCTTGTGCACGTCGTCGCGCGCGAGCAGTTCCTCGGGCCAGAGCCACGCGTACTGGCTGTGCTGGTCGAAGCGCCCGACGGGCACAGTGCTGTCCAGCATGAACGCATAGGCGAGCACCACATAGTGTGTGCCGATGCCGTTCTTCGCCGCGAAGTTGTCGGGAAAGTGATGCTCGTACACGCCGACGAAACGCCCCGACGAGCGCTGCATGCTCGCAATGCCAAGCTCCGTTTCGACGATGCGCGTGAACGCGGCGTCGAGCCGCTCGTCCTTGCGGATGCGTCCGCCCGGCACCGACCACGTGCCGCGCGCCGGGCGGTTGCGTCGCTGGCCCACGAGCACGCGGCCGTCGGCATCGGCGACGATCAGATCGATCGCGACGAGCGGCGTGAGCCGCACCACCTCCAGGAATTCGGTAGGCGACAGCATGGATGTGCGTATCCGCGGGGTGTCGGTCGTGTCGATGGGAGGGTCCGTCGCGCAGCCGCTGCGCACTCGGCGCGTGCAAGGCACGCGGCACGTTCAAGTGCAGTCTAGGCGGGTCGAAATGGCGTTGCACTGTCCAGAGCCGCCTAAGTCTCGCTATCGTGGGCCAAGATGCGCGCAGGCGGCGACGTGCTCAAGGCTTCGGCGCGATATAGCCGGCGGGTGTGATCGCATTGGCCTTGACGGCGTCGGCGTTGTCCGACACCACATACACGGGCGACTCGGTCAGGCGTAGCGGGAGCATGCCGTCGCTGTAGGTCATCGTGGTCGGGTTGCCCATCATGTCGAACACGCTCACCTGACCCGAGCGGCCGCGCGCGTCTACCTGAAGCGTGTAGTTCGTCGCACGCGTGGCGTCGAAGCCGGTCTTCGCGCTCCAGCGCGCGTTGTCGTGGCTCCACAGCGCCGTGATGACCTTGCCGCTCGCCTTGCCTGCGCCGGGGCGCGCGAACGCGTATGCGTACACGCCCGCGGGCGTGCCGCGCAGGGGCCCGAGCGTCCAGGTGCCGTCGATCAGCCGCGTCATCGTTGCGACCGCGAGCGCGGCCGGCTTCGGGCTGATGTTCGACGCGCCATACATGCCCTTCGGATGCTCGAGTTCAAAGAACACGCCATAGCCTGGCGTGTTCTCCGGCATGTCCGCGCCATAGAAGATGAACGTGGTGTCGGCGCCTTCGCCTAACAGGATCAGGTGGGCGCGCGCGACGACAGCGCCCTGGGCATAGAGCGTTTGCGCATCAGGATAGCTCGGTGCGTAGTTCGTGCCGATGTCGTAGCTGATGCCAGTTTCGGTGACGAAGAGCGGGGCGCCGGGTTTGAGCACGTCGCGCATCGTCGCGCGCAGCTCGCGCATCGCCTCGGGCAGCGAGAGCGTGCCCTTGTCGGGCGCGCCATAGAGGCGCTCGGGCGGATGCGAGGGGCTCGTGCCGAAGTCGTAGTAGCCGTGAATCGTCACGCCGTCGAGATATTTAGCAATGCCAAGTGGTGCGAATTGTTTTAACCACTTCGTGTTGCCCTGAACGCCTGAATAGGTCGGCCCCATGACGATCGCGGAAGGATCGCTCGAGTGTATGCCCTCGTAGATCGTCTTGTAGAGATCGACGAAATGCGCGTCGCTGTCTTTCCAGGGCAGGCCGCCGTCCGCGTCGGGCTCCCACGTGACCTGATAGTAGTTGTGCGCCTTGCGCGGGAAGACCTGCGCGCGGATGCGTGCGGACTCCGCACCCACGCGCGTCATGTAATCGCGCAGCTGTGTCGCCGATGATGGCGCGTAGCTGTGCGTTTCCTGGCCGTTCGGACTCGCCCATGCGGGGATGCCGTCGAGCGTGATCAACCGCATGATGTCGCCGGGCTTGAACGACAGATCGAGCTGCGAGGATGCGGCATCGAACGTGTTGGGACCTTTCGGCTCCATGACGTACCAGCCGCGCTTGTCGTTGGCCCACGCGAGTCCGAGATCCGTATAGAGCGGGCGCAAGCCGTCGCCACCGCAGCAGTGCTGTCCGGGCGCGATATATGCGGAGCCTTGTCCGCCGAAGCGATGCAGGTCCTGGCGCGCGAAGGCGGGCGCGGGAAGTGCGGCGCTCACGTCGGGCAGCACGCCGAAGGTGGCGATGCCCGCAGGCCGTGTGCCGCGCTGGGGCAAACCCGTGGAAGGCTGCGAAGCCAGGGCCGCCGAAAACGCGAAGTAGCCAGCCTGCGGCATTGTGCAGGCGAGCCACGTGACGCGCGGGCCGGCGGCCACCGCGAAGCTGCCGCTTGCCTGCTGGCGGCTCCACGTGTCGGCGATCTGCCATTGCACCTTGTCGTCCCGCGTGGCGCGCGTGGTCACGACGATACGCACACCCTTGCCGTGCGGAAAGAGGCGCGTGCCGTCGCTGCCCGGCGTATCGGCCGAGATGAGGTCATTGCCGTCGTCTGTCGCCGCACTGCTGGCGACGCTGCGGCACATGGGCGTGTCGGCGGCGTGGCTTGGACCGGCCGCGAGCATGACCCCGAGCGCAAGCATCGCGCCAGGCACCCATGATGCGCGCGAGCGGCGCGCGGAAGGTGAGTCCAGGAGTGCGGATGCAACGGCCGGGAGCGATGTCATTGGCGGATTCCTCACAACATGAAAGGCTAAGACTAGTTGCTTGCAGGCGTCATTTGCCGCCAGCGTCCAGGCTTTTTTCGCAATGTTTCCTGGAAGGCATGCTCGCGAGTTGTGCACTGCTCGCATAGCCCGTTCATATAAATCGGCTCTCTGTGAATTTTTTTATTGTGCGGCGCAAACAGGATTTAATGGGTTTAAAATGCGCTTCGCGTGCTCGGAATCGGTGTTGAAAGCTTCTTTAACGTCATTTAATCAGACGAATAGGCGCGCAGTCTATTATTGCCCGCTTTGCTTCCATCCCATGCGTCCGCATCGATCGGAAGACGTCGAACGATTTGTCGTAATAAAGGCGAAAATACCGCGCTATCGCGGTCAGCCGGCATTTTTGCCTGGTCGATGTAATCGAACAAATTGTCATTCAGACAGTTTGCCTTTTGTCTAGAGCCACCGTGCGCATGCTTCAAATCGGTCCGCGACCGGACTAAATGCGCCAATGTCTCGCCAGTTTCGGTCAGTCGTCGTTGCGTGGATTTATATCTGCATATGATGCACTGCACACGGAATGCTATCGAAATGCTATTACCGGGACTTTTCGCTTGATACGGGGGATTGTTTAGGGGAAAAGCATGGCGTACGCAAGTCTGGATTTGCCGTCGTTCAGTCGCCCGCACCTGGTTACCGCGGGCATCAGTCGAGAGGTGCGTCACGTTGCAATCCTGTTGTTCGATGGTTGCTCGTTGCTCGGTGCTGGGATCGTGGCCGAAGTATTTCATGTGGCCAACGAACTCTCTACCGACACCACTCGCAGCTCACCATACGATGTAAGCATCCTTTCAGCCGATGGCGGCAACGTAACCTGTTCGTCATCGGTCCGGGTCTGGACAGACGGACTCGATGCGCGTCACTACGTAGGCTTCGACGCGCTCTTCGTGGCGGGCGGCAAGGGCGCTTTTGCGGCCGCCAACGACGAGCGCCTGATCGCATGGCTGCGTCGCGTGCACGCGAACACCGGCACCATTCGTCCGATTGGTGAAGGCCGTTCGTTGCTCGAGGCGGCAAGCCTGTGCGGCCAGCGCTCGCAACACGAGTTCGGCTCCTACGCAATGCAGACGGGGCGCGACGAAGCCGGCGGCGACGCCGGCGACCGGCTCGAATCGATGAAGAGCGCGCTCACGCTCGTCAAACGCGATCTGGGCGTGGATGTTGCGCGAGCCGTGACCGAGCGGCTCATGCCCGACTCGGGCGGCAACCTCTTGCCGTTTCTCGGCGATGCACTTGGCAGCGCGCCCGCCGACAAGGTGCGAGCGGCCGCGCGCTGGCTGCAGGAAAACTGCCAGCGCGCCATTTCGATCGCCGACGCGGCACAGGTCGCCGCAATGAGCGAGCGTAACTTTCTGCGCCGTTTCAAGCTGGAGATGGGCATCACGCCATCGGATTACCTTTTGCATGCGCGCCTCGCGATCACCTGCAGCCTGCTCACCGATTCGGAATTGCCGGTCGACAAGATCGCGCGCCGCACCGGCATGGGCAATGGCGACCGCCTCGCCAAGATCTTTCGCAAGCGCATGATGATTTCGCCCACCGAATACCGCGAGCAAAGCCGCCGCGAAGCCGGCGTATAGAGGTTTCTCGTAACGTCGCGGTAACAACGGTCGCACTTCGTTACAAAAAGGGTCGCTCGTCGCGAGCCGAGTTGATCCTGCCCGATATGCAGGAGTCCGAATATGAATGAAAGGTCTTCGATTCATGAGGGACAAAGTCAGACCCGTGCCGAAGGTGAGCCGGGCACGGCGCGCGAGCGTAGTGCGGCGTGCACGCGCATCGTGCCCGTGGTGCTGGCGGGCGGTTCGGGCACGCGCTTGTGGCCGATGTCGCGCGAACATTTTCCTAAACAGCTAATTGGTGTGGTGGGCAGCGATACGCTGCTGCAGGCGACCGTGCACCGGCTCGACGGCTTTTCGCCCGAGTGGCAGGTCGCGAGCGCACCCATCGTCGTCTGTGGTGAAGAGCATCGCTTCGTGATCGTCGAGCAGTTGGGTGCGTGCGGCATGGATGCGCGTCTCGTAGTCGAGCCCGCGCGGCGCGACACGGCGCCGGCGCTCACGCTTGGCGCGGCGCTTGCATGCGCCAACGGCGACGACGCGATTCTCATCGTGATGCCTTCCGATCACGCGATCGCCGACGTGGGCGCCCTGCAGCGCGCGCTCGAATGCGCCGCGCGCCACGCGCAGCGCGGCGCAATCGTCACACTAGGCGTGCCGCCGCGTTCACCTGAAACCGGGTTTGGTTACATCCGCATCGGCGAGGCGCTTGCGGATGGCGCGCATCGCATCGACGGCTTCGTCGAGAAACCAGCGCCCGAAATTGCGGCGCAATACGTCGCACAGGGCGGCTACTGGTGGAACAGCGGCATCTTCGTGATGCGTGCGAGCGTATGGCTCGACGCGCTGCGCGCGTTGCAGCCCGACATGCACGCGGCGTGCCTTGCCGCTTTCGTCGATGGCGAGCACGACGGTGCGGTGTTCCGGCCGGCGCTGGAGGCCTTCAAGGGCACGCCCGCCGACTCGATCGACTACGCGGTGATGGAGCGTCTCTCGGGCAGCAGCGGCTGGACGCCCGAGGGTGTCGTCGTGGCGCTCGACGCGGGCTGGACCGACCTCGGTTCGTGGGACGCCGTGTGGGCCGCGATGGAGAAGGACGACGCCGGCAACGTGGGGCGCGGCCGCGTGGTGTTCGAAGGCGCGGTGGCGACCTACGCGCACTCCGACGGACGGCTCGTGGCGTGCGTGGGCACCTCGAACCTCGTGGTGGTCGAGACCGCCGATGCGGTGCTCGTCGCCGACCGCTCGAAGGTGCAGGACGTGAAGGCGCTCGTTGCGCGCATCAAGGCAGACCGTGCGCCCGAGGCAGATTCGCACCGCAAGGTGCGGCGCCCATGGGGCTTCTACGATTCGATCGATCGCGGCGAGCGCTTCCAGGTCAAGCGCATCGTCGTCACGCCGGGCGCGCGGCTCTCGCTGCAATTGCATCACCATCGCGCCGAGCACTGGACAGTGGTGCGCGGCACCGCGCTCGTCACACGTGGTGAGGAATCCTTTCTGTTGACGGAGAACGAATCGACCTACATTCCCCTTGGTGTGCGCCATCGGCTGGAAAACCCGGGCAAGGTGCCGCTCGAAATCATCGAGGTGCAGTCGGGAGCGTACCTGGGTGAGGACGATATCGTCCGCATCGACGATACGTACGGCCGCTGCGGTTGAGCAGGGCAGAGCAAGCCGTAAAGGGAGAAAGCATGCGCGAGCTACAGAATCTGATGGCAAGAGTGCTCGACGTGGCCGCCGTGATGATCGGCGCGAGCGTGGCATCGGAGATTCGCTTCAACGATGTCGCGCCGCGCGGCGTGAACGAAGCCTTCGTGCTGCTCGCCGCCGCGTTCGCGCTCGTCATCTTTCCGGCGTTCGAGCTCTATCAGTCATGGCGCGGCCGCTCCAAGGCGCTGCTCGCGGGGCAGGTGTCGCTCGCGTGGCTCGTGGTGCAGGGCTGCGCGCTGATCTCCATGTATTCGACGATGCATCACGTAGACGCCGTTTCGCGCCTTTGGTTCGCGTACTGGACGGCGGTGGCGGGCGGCCTGCTCATTACGTGGCGCATCGTCGCGCACGGCGTGCTTTCGCACGTGCGGCGCGCTGGCCTGAATCTGCACCAGGTCGCCATCGCGGGTTCCGCCTCGCAGTGCGACGAGATCGTGCGGCGCATCGATGCGGAGCCCGGCTCGGGCTTTCGCGCGGGCGCGCTCTACAACACGATGCCGCAAACGGCGACGCCCGCGAGCGCGAAAGAGGCCCCGGTGTGCGACACGATCGAGTCGTTCGCGCAGTACATCCGCGAGCACGACGTGCACGAGTTATGGCTTTTT
>DATBXG010000153.1:0-5267 GCA_036514415.1 Paraburkholderia sp. | reverse complement strand
GCACCGGGAGCCGCCGCCGTAGCGGGCGCGGAACCCGCCGCCGCAACACCAGCCGCACCCGTTGCCGCTGCGCCGCTTGCTGCGCTCGCCGTGTCACCCGGATCTTCGTAATTCGGCAGACCACTGTTCGAAGCGCCCGATCCACCTGCGCCACCCGCGCCGCCCGACTCGCCCGGATCCTCGTAATTGGGCGCGCCGTTCTCGTTTGGCTTGCCCTCGCCACCCGGTTCGTCCGGCTCTCCGTAATTGGGCAACGGCGCATTGTTGCCCTGCGAGCCGCGAATCAGCGATTCGCGCTGCTGGCGGAAGGCGTCGCGCACGAACGAATACGGGTCGAGCGCCGCCTGCTTCAGCAGATCGGTCGCGCCGAGCAGATCGGCCCGCGCGCTGATGAACTGCGCGAGATACATCGGATTGCGCACGGCCGGCTCGAAGTAGTTGATGACGTTGAACTTCACGTCCACGGCCATGCCGATGCCGTCACGCACCGAACTCGGCCCGAACAGCGGCAGCACGAGATACGGGCCGGCCGGCACGCCGTAGTGGCCCATCGTGAGACCGAAGTCCTGGTGATGCTTGGGCAGCCCCGCCGCGGTCGCGAAGTCGATCAGGCCGCCCAGGCCGAAGACCGTGTTCATGGCGATGCGCATGAGGTCCTGAACGGCGTCGGTGATCTTCAGCTGCAGCAGGTTGTTGGCGAAGTTGTCGGCGTCGCCGAAGTTCGAGAAGACGTTCGAGATCGCCTGGCGCAGCGGCTGCGGCGTGACCTTCTGGTAGCCCTTCGCGACCGGCTGCGCGATGTAGGTGTCGAGTTTGTCGTTGAACGTGAAAATCGCGCGATTCGCGGGCTCGAACGGGTCGCCCGGCTTGCGGTCGGGGCCCGTGGCGCAACCTGACGTCACGAGGAGCGCCAGGCTGGCCGCCGCCATGGTGAGCGCGGCTTGTTTCTTCTTCATTGGTCGATCCCCTGAGTTTGCACTCTTGCGCGCTTCACGCGCGGCTTGCCCATCAGCACCGGCTGGAACACCACGGCGCCGATCAGCGTACAGAATAATGACAGCGCGAGCAGCTTGCCCATGCTCGACGTGCCCGGATGATGCGAAAGCCACAGGCTGCCGAACGCCGTGGCCGTGGTCGCGGCCGAGAAGAGCACCGCGTGGGTGAGGCTCGAATGCAGCAGGCCGGTTTGCCCCGCGCGCCAGGCCATCACGAAATAGATCTTGAACGCGACGCCGACGCCGAGCATAAGCGGAAGCGCGATGATGTTCGCGAAATTGAGCTGGATGCCGAACACGACGCACAGCTCCAGCGTCACGAGCGCCGATACCAGCAGAGGAATCAGCGTGCGCAGCACGTCGCCGAAATTGCGCAGCGTGATCCACAGGAGCGCCGTGATGAGCAGCACCGACCACCCCGCCGCCTGGAAGAACGCGAGGATGATCACGTTGGCCGAATGCAGGATCGAGATCGGCCCGCCGATGGCGTTGGGCTCCGCCGCCTTCACCGCGTGCGCGAAGCGCGCGAGCATCACGTCGTCGTTGGGATCGACGCCCGGCGGCACGTGCGGCGCGACGTCCACGATCGCCTGGCCAGTCGGCGCCACCCAGTCGCGCACCATCTCGGGCGGCAGGTTTTCACGCGTGATCGCGGTGGGTTGCAGGAGGCGCGTGAGCTGTGCAAAGGCGAGCTTGAGCGTCAGGCTGAACGCCGTTTCCGCGCGGTCGCGCGTGGCCGGGCTTTCGTTCGCGAGCTTCGTGAGCGAGTCGGACAGATGCTTTGCCTCGGCCGCGCCCGGGCCCGGATGGTCGCTCGCGGCGAGCGAGAGCTGATTGGCCGCGCGCTTGAGCGTCTGCACGCGCACTTCGTCGGTCACAGGCGAAGACGGCTGCTGCGTGAGCGCGGGCAGGAGCTGCTGGGCGGCGCTCGAGATCAGCATGAGCTTTTGCTGCTGGTCGTCGGGAATGAGCGAGCTGAGCGTGGTTGCGCGCGCCACCTCCGGCAGCTTCGAGAGGCGCGCCGCGATCTTGTCGGCTTCTTCGAGCGAAGGCGCGAGCACGCTCACGTCGTTGATCGAGATGACGGGCGAGTTCTTGAGCGCGAGCAGCGTCGCCATCGACTCGGTGTGCGGGTCCTTCAGATGCAGCGGGTTGAAGTCGAAGCGCAGATGCAGCAGCAACGGCGTCGCGCCCAGCACGACGATGAGCGTGCCGATCAGCACGGGCTTGCGATGCTCGGCGAGCCACCTGTCGACCGGCGCGAGGAACGCGAAGCCAGGCGAGGCGCGCTCGCCCCTGGGCTTGAACACGCTGATGAGCGCGGGCAGCACCGTCATGTTGCCGATGTACGCCACGAACATGCCCACGCCCGCGATCTGCCCGAGTTCCGAGAGGCCCCTGTAGGCCGTCGGCAGGAAGGAAAAGAAACTTTCGGCCACGGCAATCGCCGCGAGCGTGAGCGGCACGCCGATCGTGCGCGCGGTCTTGAGCAGCGCCGCGTCGAGCCGTTCGTCCTGAAAGCGCTCCTCGCGATACTTCACGCCGAACTGCACGCCGAAATCGACGCCTAGCCCCACGAACAGCACCATGAACGCGACCGAGAGCATGTTGAACGAGCCGATCATCATGAGGCCGAGCGCGGCCGTGATGGCGAGGCCGATCACGAGCGTGATGAGCGTCGCGACGATCAGCTTGCCCGAGCGCAGCGCGAGCCACAGGATGGCAAGCACGACGATGAGCGTGATCACGCCGTTGAGCGCGGCGCCGTCCTGAACCGAGGCGAATTCGTCGTCGGCGAGCGGCTGTTCGCCCGTAAGGCGCACGCGCGCGCCGAATTCGGTGTCGAGATGGAGCGAGGCGGCGGTCGCGCGTATCGCCTCCGAGGCGTTCGCCGCCGCCTTGAGCGCGGCGAAGTTGAGCACCGGCTGCACGGTGATGAACGCGAACGCCGGCTTGGCGGCCGCGTCCGGGTCGACGAGCGCGCGCCACGAGAACGCGGCGGGCTTGCCGGCCAGCACCCGATCAACGACGTTGGCGGCGCTGCCGAGCAGGTTCGCCATCTGCGGCAGCTTGACCTGCCCGATCGTGAGCGGCAGTTGCAGCGTGGTGGTGAGCGTGCCGGCGAGGCCCGTGAGGCTCGGGTCCTTCGCAAGCTGGTTCACGAGCGGACGCGCCTGAACGAGCTGACCCGTGGTCGAGAGCACGGTGGCCGTGGACGGGAAGAGCAGCCCGTTGTGCTGGAAGAACGGACCGCCCGCGGGCTGCGAAACGGCGCTGAATTCGCGCGAGTCGGCCGTGAGGGCCTGCGCGAGCTTGTCGGCGGCGGCGTCGGCGAACTCGGGCGCGTCGGCTTCGACGACCACGAGCAGCGAGCTCGCGCGCTGCGGGAAGGCCTTGTCCTTGGCGTCGCTGAGCGCGGCCCATTCGGCGCTGTTCTCAACGAGACCGCTGACGTCGGTATTGATCTTGAAATGCTTCGTTACGTACACGCCGGAGAGCACGGCAAGCACGATCGCAAGTGTGATGACCCACGCCGCGCGGCGTACCGACCAGGCGACGAGGCTAATGATGAATGGCTTCAGCATACAGGCGAGGGGGCCTTGTCAATTAAGTTTTTTGACGCGAAGCGCTCAAGTATACCGGCCCTGCCCGTCCCGGCGCGGCTCTTGCACACTCGGGCTCGCGAGGCGGCGCCTGGGCAGCCCTTGCGCCAAAGCCGTTATACTGGCTCAGCCGGGGCGCGGACTGAGCCGCGATGTACCGGCGCCTGAATTCCACTGTTCCAGAAGACCGTATGAAACGTTACCTGACCGCATTTCTTGTAGCCGCCTGTTTCACGGGTGTTTCGGGCGCCGCGTATGCACAGGCCTCGCCGGATGCCACGGTCAGGGCCGCCGTGGAAGGCACCGTGAAGGCGATGCAGGCCGATCCGCAGGCGCGCGGCGGCGACATGAACAAGATCACCCAGGTGGTCCAGACCCATTTCGTCCCTGCCACCGACTTCAAACGCACCACGCGTATCGCCGTCGGCAAACCCTGGGCGACGGCCACGCCCGAGCAGCAGCAGAAGCTCTATGAGCAATTTCAACTCCTGCTCGTGAAGACTTACGCATCGTCGCTCTCGCAACTTCGCGATACCCAGGTGAACTTCAAGTTCAAGCCCTCGAGCACGGATGCGGGCGCGAAGGACACCGTGGTGCAGTCGCACGTCATCAGCAACGGCGGCGACGACGCCATCGACTACCGGCTCACGCAAACGCCCAGCGGCTGGAAGATCTACGACATCAACATGATGGGTGCGTGGCTGATCCAGGTCTACCAGACTCAGTTCGCCGACCAGATCGCCAAGGGCGGCATCGACGGGCTCATCAAGTTCCTCGTCGAACACAACGCACGCAGTTGATCGCCGATCGCTGTTTGCGCACGCATTCAGCCTCTGCGGGCGGGCTGCCGGCCAGCTTTGGTCGACAGCCCGCCCGTTTCACTTCCGGCGGTGCTCCACCGCGAACTTGATCAACTCCGCCTGACCTTCGATCTCCAGCTTGCGCTTGAGATTGAGCCGGTGCGTTTCCACCGTGCGCACCGAAAGCCCTTCGCGCTGCGCGATCTGCTTGCTCGATAGCCCTTGCGCGAGCGCGTCCAGAATGTCGCGCTCGCGCGGCGTGAGGCGCTCCACGGGCATGCTGCGCGCCGACGCCTGGATCATGCGCGCGCTCAAGCCCGCGCTGAAATACGTGCGCCCGGCCAGCACGGCCTCGATCGCGCGGATGATCTCGGTGGCCGGCGAATCCTTGAGCACGTAGCCGCTCGCGCCCGCGCGCACGGCTTCCGTCACGTACTCGACGTTGTCGTGCATCGAGAGCATCAGCACGCGGATGCCCGGAAAGCGCTCGTGGAAGATCCCCGCGAGCGCGATGCCGTTCACGCCGGTCATGCCCACGTCCATCAGCACGAGATCGGGTTCGAGCGAGGCCGCGAGCGCGATGGCTTCGTCGGCGTTGCCGGCTTCGCCCGCCACCTCGAAGCCCGGCACGGCTTCGAGACGCGCGCGCAGGCCGTCGCGCACGAGCGGATGGTCGTCGACGAGGACGAGGCGCGCGGGCCTGGCATCGGGTGTGGCAAATTCGTTCACGTTTGCATTCGTCATGATGTCGACGTTCCTGATCCGGCGGCGGCTTTGGGTGCTTCCCTGGGTGACGGCGCAACGGGCACCCACGCGGTCACCAGCGTATGGCCGGGCTGCGAGGCGATGTCGAGGCGGCCGCCCAGCGA
>DATBXG010000152.1:0-4987 GCA_036514415.1 Paraburkholderia sp. | reverse complement strand
GCGCTCGGCTATGGCGAGCGTTGCAACGCCGCCGATACGCAATCGTCGTGCCTCGCCGTTTATCTGGATGCCGGCGCCATCGAACCGAACAAGCGGCACTGGTGTTTCAAGGCCGTTTCCCGCGCGCACGTCGATGCGTTCCATGCGGCGGGCCTTGCGGCGGGCGGCCGCTCGGATGGCGACCCGGGCTTGCGGCCGCATTATCACGCCGACTACTACGGCGCGTTTCTCATCGATCCAGCCGGCAACCGGGTCGAGGCCGTGTGCCATTCGGCGCCGGCCTGACGTTGCAAGATGCGCCAGGCGCGCAAGCCGGCGGCCATGTTCTCGTCGCTTCTCGCTTGCAGCTTGCCTGATCGGTACGCCGCCATGAATACCTGGTAATCCTCTGCGCGTTCGCGCAGATGATGTACGGAGCAGCCGCAATGCGATACGTGGGAGATCTGGAAATGCCACGCACTGACAAATACTGGTTTCCAGCCAAACGCTATGGCTGGGGGTGGGGACTTCCGCTCACCTGGCAGGGATGGTTGGCGCTCGTTGTGTATGTCTCGTCGATCTGCCTGATTGCGGTATTTTTTGAACCGCATGGGCATCCGTTCATGTTTGCGGGGCTCGTGATACTCGCCACGCTCGCGCTATCCGCGGTGTGCTGGCTGAAGGGCGAACCGCCTCGCTGGCGCTGGGGCAAGGACCGCCAGTAACGCCATCACACTCGCAGCGCGGCGACAATCACGCCTGGGGTTCAGGTTCCGGTTCAGGCTCGGCCGCAGGCTCCAGCACCTTCACATCGTGCAGCCAGCGCGTGGCCTTGGCGATGGCGCGCGAGAGCCGCGCGATCTCGTTGAGCTGCTCGATCATGTCGTTGGCGAAGCGAAAAACGAAAGCATCGGCCTCGTTGCGAAGCTGCACCGTGGACATGACGTGCTGCCGCGCGAGGTCGGACTGGCCTTCGATTTCCGCCTTGGCGTTGACGATGTGCGTCACGACGTCCGCATCGGGATGCGAGATCGTTTGCACCGCGAGCGTGAAATGCTCGATCACGGATGTGGCGAAGCGCACTCCCGCTGGGTTGCCGATCAGGCGGGACACGTCCGCGCTTTGCGCGACACGCCGCTGGCTCAGCGCCAGCATGCTCGTCGTGGCCACTTCGCGGATGGCGTCGAGGCAGGTCGCAATACGCGCGAGATCCACCACCTGCCGGCCTTCGTCATCGCTCTGGACCGCGTCGGAGAGCTTGCCGATATAGGTGAGAATGGCAGTGCTGAGCGAATCTGCCGCCTTGTCTTCGTTCGTCACCGTGGAAAGTGCCTGCGTGGAGCTTTCGATCGCGAGCGAGGCGCTTTGCTCGACCACGACCTGGACCAGTTGGCCGAGCGAGGCCAGTTCGAGCTGCACGCGGGCAATGGCGAGCGCCGGCATTTCGACCAGGGTCTCGTCGAGGTAGCGCGGCACGCCGGGGTCCTGCCACGCTTCGCGCCGCACCGGGGCGAGGCGCTCGGCGAGCCTGGCAATCGGCGCGGTGAACCAGATCAGCACGAAGGTGCTGAATACGCTGAACACCGTGTGCGCATTGGCGGCCTGGCGTGGCGTTTCTGCGGCGAGGCGCGCAGCGCCGGTCAGGTCGGGCGAGGAAGGCGAAATCATGCGAACGAAATCGGCGAACTGCGGAATCACGAAGGCGAAGAACAGCACGCCAAGCACATTGAAGAGCAGGTGGACGATACCGACCTGCGCGGCCTCCGCCGACTTCCCTATCGACGCGAGCATCGCGGTGCCACACGTGCCCACATTGGCGCCGAGGATCAGCGCGATGCCCGATTCGAGCGGAATCAGCCCCTGGCTGCCCAGCGCGATCACGATTGCCAGCGTGGCGGCCGAGCTTTGCACGATGGCCGTGAACACCGCGCCGATTACGATGCCGATCAACGGATTGCGCATGTTCTGCATGGCGTCGATGAACGGCTCGTAGTCGCGCAAGGGCCGGGTGGCGTTGCCCATCATCTCGATGCCGAGAAACAGCAAGCCGAGGCCGAGGAGCGCCCCGCCCAGCTCGCGCACCGTTTCCCGCTTCGCGAAGCCATAGAGCAGGAACCCGCCGCCGAGCATGAACGGCGTCAGCGCCGAGATGTTGAAGGCGATGATCTGCGCGGTGAGCGTCGAGCCGATATTTGCGCCCATGATCATGGGTATCGCCTGCCGTAGCGTCATGAGCCGCGCGGAGACGAAGCCCACCAGCAGCACGGTGGTGATGGTCGAGGAATTGAGCAGCGCCGTGATGCCGGCGCCTGCGAGCACGCCGCGAAACCGGTTGGCGGTGAGCGAGCCCAGCAGCGACTGCAGGCGCGCGCCAGCGATGGTTTTGAGCGCCCCCGTCATGAGATCGAGCCCGAACAGGAACAGGGCAAGCCCGCCAACCAGCAATCCGACAACCTCGACCGGGTTCAGGTTCGCACCAGTCAGCATGGCAATGGGCCCTCCTTCTCGAGCGAGAACGACGACGATAGCGACAAGGACAACGACCGTTCAGCTTGACGAAACGACGCTACGCGTCATGGTACTGCCTTGTCTCCCTTTTGCGCGGTTGCGGTGTCACCGATTTTTTCAACGCCGGAATCGATCGGATGACGAGCTTTTCCGTTTCGACGACGAGGAAGAACAGCACCGCGCCGGCCACGAGCCAGAGCCACGCCTGGAGGGGCAGTGACCCGGTTTCGAAGATGGCATGGAAGGGCAGGGTGTAGGTGAAGAGAATCTGCAGCACCACGACCGCGGCGATGCCGTACCAGAGATACGGGTTGCCCATGTGCGCACGCACCGATAGCGCCGAATTGATCAGCGAGCGGCTGTTGAGCAGATAGAAGACTTGTCCCAGCGTGATCGCGTTGACGGCGGCCGTGCGCGCCATCGAGTCCGACACGCCCTGCGACTTCATCCAGAAGAAAGCGGCGAGCGTATAGAGCACGAGCGTGGCGCCAACGAAGAGAATGCGCCACACGCCGAATGGTGTGACGATAGGACGGTCGATCGAACGCGGCGGGCGCTGCATCACGTCGTCCTCGTGAGGCTCGAAGGAAATGACGAGGCCGAGCGCGACGGACGTGACCATGTTCACCCACAGCACCTGCGGCGCGGTGATCGGCAGCGCAAAGCCGAACAGGATCGCGATGGCAATCACCGCGCCCTGCGCGATATTCGTGGGCAACATGAAGAGCATGGCCTTTTCGATGTTGTTGTAGACCGTGCGCCCCTCCTTCACTGCCGCGGAGATCGAGGCGAAATTGTCGTCGGCGAGGATCATGCCCGCCGCTTCTTTCGTGACTTCCGTGCCCTTGATGCCCATGGCCACGCCGATGTCGGCTTTCTTGAGTGCGGGCGCATCGTTCACGCCGTCGCCCGTCATCGCGACCACTTGCCGGTTGGCCTGGATCGCCTTCACGAGGCGCAGCTTGTGCTCGGGGCTCGCGCGCGCGAACACATCCACGTCGCGCACGCATTCCTGCAGCGCAGCATCGTTCATCGCCTCGATCTCGGTGCCGGCCACGGCCGTCTTGCCGTCGCCGATGCCGAGCATGCCCGCGATCGCGGCGGCCGTGACCTTGTGGTCGCCCGTGATCATCGTCACGCGGATACCGCCGCCGTGGCATTCGCGCACCGCGTCGATCGCCTCCTTGCGCGGCGGGTCCATGAGGCCCACGAGGCCCAGCAGCACGAGCGTCTTTGGCAGGTCCTGCGGGCCGAGGTTGCCCACTGCAAGGCCGGGGTCCGGCAGCCACGCCAGCGCCAGCACGCGCTCGCCCTGCGAGGCGAGCCGTTCCCCCTCGCGTGCGAAGCGTTCGCGATCGAGCGGCGCGGGGCCGCTTGCCGTCTGCTGGCGGTCGCAATGCTCGATGATCACTTCGGGCGCGCCCTTCACGAGCAGCATTTCGCCTTGCGCCGAGCGGTTCAGCGTCGCCATGAACTTGTGCTCGGACTCGAAGGGAATGGCGTCGATGCGCGGCGCCGCCGCCGATTCCGCGGCGCGATCCATGCCGAGCTTGCCGGCGAACGGATACAGCGCGCCCTCGGTCGGGTCGCCTTCCACTTTCCATTTCCCTTCTTCCTCGAAGAGCCCGGCGTCGTTGCACAGTATCGATACACGACCCATGAGCGAAAGCACTTCGGGCGGCGCAGCGCCAAGCGCCTTGCCGCTCGCGCGCACTTCGCCTTCGGGTGCGTAGCCGTCGCCGGTCACGTCATAGGGCGCATCCGCGGTCACGACCGAGGTCACCATCATCTCCATGAGGGTGAGCGTGCCTGTTTTGTCCGAGCAGATGCGCGACACGGAGCCCAGCGTTTCGACCGCGGGCAGGCGCCGGACGATGGCGTTGCGCTTCGCCATGCGCTGCACGCCGATGGCGAGCGTGATGGTGATGAGCGCGGGCAGGCCCTCCGGGATCACCGAAACCGCAATGCCCACCACCGCCTGGAACAGCTGGATGAAGGTCATGTGGCCGAGCCAGTGGCCCCATGCGAAGAGCAGCACGCTGAGGATGCCGATCGCGATCGTGATGACGTATCCAAACTTCTTGATCTGGCGGAGCAGCGGCGTCTCCAGCGCGCTGACCTCGGCGAGCATCTGGTTGATGCGGCCGAGTTCGGTCTGGCTGCCCGTCGCCACGACGACGCCCGTGGCCCGGCCCGAGAGGACCATCGTGCCGGAAAACGCCATGTTTTCGCGGTCGCCGACGGTGGCTTGCGCCGGCACCGCGCCCGTGTTCTTTTCCGCCGGCACGGATTCGCCTGTGAGCGCCGCTTCTTCCGTGCGCAGGTTCCTCGCCTCGACGAGGCGGATATCCGCCGGGATTCTGTCGCCCGATTCGAGCAGCACGATGTCGCCGGGCACCACCTCGTCGGCGGGAATGAGGCGCACCTCGCCGGCGCGCAGCACGCGCGCCTCCGCGGAGAGCATGTTGCGAATCGAGTCGAGCGCTTTTTCGGCGCGCCC
>DATBXG010000151.1:0-4776 GCA_036514415.1 Paraburkholderia sp. | reverse complement strand
TCAGTTCGCCCGCCGGCTGCGCCAGTTCGCCGATGGTGTGGCGGTCGAGCTCCGCGAGGAACGCATCGCGCGCTGCCGCGAGCGCATGCTTGAGCCGGCACTGCGGCTCGATGACACAGCTGCGCCGGTCGCCATGTTCGTCCGGAAAGCAGCCGACCAGGGAAAAATCACTCTCGGTTTCACGGACGACCGCGCCAACGGTCAGATCGAGGGAAGCCGGCGCGAGCCGCAAGCCGCCATTGCGGCCACGAACGGTATCGACCCAGCCAAGCTCGCCAAGACGCTGCACAACTTTCATCAGATGATTCTTCGAAACGCCGTAGGCGTCCGAAATCTCCTGAATCGTCGCCAGGCTGTCGCGACGCAGCGCGAGATAGAGCATCACGCGTAACGAATAGTCGGTGTAGTCGGTCAGTCTCATGGCGGTGGAAATGACAGCGGCGGTTCGGGTGACAGAAGCCATACAATAACATGCAGGGGACATGCAGGTTTTGCCTGGACTGGGTATCATGGCCACTTCGCATTGCCTGGCAGTTTATTACCTGCGGCTATATATGTGCGGCTCACGGCCGCATCGTACCGGCAAACCGCCGCTCGCTACACTCCAGGCTCTCCAGCACCACCCAGGCACCATCCAGGCATCACCCAGGCCCCGAAATGACTCGCTCCGACACCAGCCCCGCTGCCACGCTGCACGCCCAGCCGACCGAAGAGAACATCCGCGAACTCGTCTACGCCTTCTACGACCGCGTGCGCGAAGACGCGATGCTCGGCCCGGTGTTCGACGGTGTGCTGGCCGGGCGCTGGGACGAGCATCTGCCGAAGATGTGCCGTTTCTGGTCGAGCCTCGTGCTCGGCACGAAGACCTACCGCGGCAATGTGCAGCAGGCGCACGATCCGGTGCCCGGCGTCGAGCCGCAGCACTTCAGCCGCTGGCTCTATCTCTTCCTCGATACGGTTCATGCACGCTACGAGCCCGCGGCGGCCGTGCAGTTCATGGAGCCCGCGCTGCGCATCGCGCAAAGCCTGCAACTGAGCCGCTTTGGCTGGGACTATACGATTCCGCCCGAGCAGCAGGCTATCCTCGATCGCGTCGCGCCGCGCCGGCGCCCCGCCGGGCACGGACATGACCTGCCCACGCGCCCGACTGGCGAGCCGTTTCCGGCCCGCTTCGTTGGCCGTCCGATGGATATCGACGAAAGTACGCCGGCAGAGTGACGGCGTCTGCCTTCAGAACAGGCGGTTAGTTGCATTGAATTGATTGCATCGAAAAGGCGCGCGTGCGCGGCAAATCTGTCTGGCCGCCACGGCCGACGAACGCCTAGCCGGCATCCCGCGACGCGTTCCCCGACGCCACACCCCAGCGCGCCAGCGCCGCATCGTCGCTCTCGCGGGCATCGACCCAGCGCGCGCCCTGCTCTGTCTCTTCCTTCTTCCAGAACGGCGCCTCGGTCTTGAGGAAATCCATCACGAACTCGCAGGACGCGAAGGCGTCGCCGCGATGTTTCGAGGTCGTCGCGACCAGCACGATCTGGTCGAGCGGCGCGAGCTTGCCCACCCTGTGCACGATCAGCACCTCGATGCCCGCCCAGCGCCGCTGCGCCTCGTCGACGATCGCCTCCAGCGCCTTCTCCGTCATGCCCGGATAGTGCTCGAGTTCCATCGACGCGATCGTGCTGCCGTCATTGAGGTCGCGCACCGTGCCGACGAAGCACGCCACCGCGCCAATCGCCGGATTGCGCGCGCGCAATTGCGCGACCTCGGTGGTGAGGTCGAAATCTTCCGTTTGTACGCGCACGGGCATCGCGAATCTCCTCTGGCGCTCAGCCGCCCGTCACCGGAGGGAAGAACGCGACTTCGCAGCCCTCGGTGATCCGCGTGTGCGGATCGGTCATCACGTGATTGCAGGCCATGCGAAGCGCGCGGCCTTCCGCCAGCGTCTCGGCCCACACGCCGCCGCGCGCGCGCAGCCAGCCGCGCACGTCGCCGACCGTCACGATGCCATCGGGCAGCGTGACCGTTTCATCCGCGACGCCAAGAGCCTCGCGCACACTCGCAAAAAATTTCAACTGGATCTTCATCGCTTAAGGCTTCAATTGAGGCTTCAGTACAGCAATTCGGTGAACGGAATGAAGCGCACGGTTTCGCCCGCGCTGATCGCATGGTTAGGCGGATTGTCGATGAGACCGTCGGCCCAGACCGTGGACGTCAGCACCGCCGAACTCTGGTTCGAGAACAGGTCGAGACCGCCCGCTGGATTCACCCGCGCGCGCAGGAATTCGTTGCGGCGGTCGCTCTTCGCCTGGGTGAAGTCGGCGCGCAGCGACAGCGCGCGCGGGCTTACGTGCGTCGCGCCCGCGAGACGCAGCAGGAACGGACGCACGAACAACAGGAACGTGACGAAGCTCGACACCGGGTTGCCTGGCAGCCCGATGAAGAACGCCTCGCCGGCTTCCGCTCCCGTTGCGCTCGCCCCCTGTGGGCGGCGCACCGCACCGAACGCGAGCGGCTTGCCCGGCTTCATGGCGATCTGCCACAGGTTGATGCGGCCTTCCGCTTCCACGGCGGGCCGCACATGATCCTCCTCGCCGACCGACACGCCGCCCGAAGTGAGGATGAGGTCGTGCGCGGCAGCCGCCTCGCGCAGCGTCGCGCGGGTGACGTCGAGCTGGTCCGGCACGATGCCGTAGTCGGTCACCTCGCAGCCCAGGTTGCGCAGCAGGCCCGTGAGCGTGAAGCGGTTCGAGTTGTAGATCGCACCGGGCTTGAGCGGCTCGCCCGGCATGGTCAGCTCGTCGCCGGTGAAGAACACCGCGACCTTCACGCGGCGCACGACGGTGAGCGCGGCGCACCCCACCGATGCCGCCAGCCCGAGCGCCGCCGGCGTGAGGCGCGTGCCCGCCGGCAGGATGACCGTATTTTTGCGGATGTCCGCGCCCTGCGCGGTGATCCACTCGCCGGCCTTCGGCGCGTGCAGGAAGGTGACGGCGCCTTCCGCGGCCTCGGCCTGCTCCTGCATCACCACGGCGTCCGCGCCCGGCGGCACCGTCGCGCCCGTGAAGATGCGCGCCGCCGTGCCCGCCGCGAGCGGCTGCGGCGCATGGCCCGCGGGAATGCGCTGCGACAGCGGCAGATGGCGGCTGCCCTGCGCGAGATCGGCCACGCGCACCGCGTAGCCATCCATCGCGCTCGTGTTCATCGGCGGCACGTCGAGCGGTGAGACGACGTCCGCAGCGAGCACGCGGTTCAACGCATCGAACGTCGAAATCGTTTCGGTGCCGGCGAGCGGCTTCGCGGCAGCAAGCAGCGTGGCGAGCGCATCGGCGGTGGAGAGCATCGGCGCGCGCGGCGCGGGCGCCGGCGCAGCGGAAGACGGGGACGTAGGCGTGGACATCGAGGTCGTCTCGGAGTCGGCGGGCGGGCCGCCAGCAGCGGTTGGTCTGCCGTTATTGTAGCGGCGTGACGGGCGCGCGGTGCCTCGTGACGTGACCAGGCCTCGCGCGGATTACACGCGCTTGCCGTGGATCGGGTGGAGTCTTGCAGCGCCCGGTCGTGGAGAGCCCGGGCGCACGGCCAGGAGGGATGGCCGTCGAGGGATCGACGCGCGCCGGGACCGGAAGTGGATCCGGCCCCGGCTGCGTGGATCAGTCTGCCGTGTGTGCGGCAATGTAGTCCTTCACGCGCTGGGCGTTGGCGGGCACGACTTCGAAGCGCTGCGGCAGCGCCTCCAGGCCCTCGAACGCCGCCGGGCGCTCCGGCTCGCGGTCGAGCGCTTCGCGAATCGTCTCGCCGAACTTCACCGGCTGCGCGGTTTCGAGCACGATCATCGGCACGCCTGGCTGCAGGTGCTCGCGGGCGACCTTCACGCCGTCGGCCGTGTGGGTGTCGATCATCGTCTTGTAGCGTGCGTAAATGTCGCGGATCGTCGCGATCCGGTCGTCGTGGCTGCTGCGGCCCGACACGAAACCGAACTGCTTCACGCGCACGAAGTCGCCGCTCGCGACGAGATCGAAACCGCCCTTCTCTTCGACGTCGCGAAACAGTTGCGTGACGCGTGCCGGATCGCGGCCAAGCAGGTCATAGACGAAGCGCTCGAAGTTCGACGCCTTCGAGATGTCCATGCTCGGGCTCGTCGTGTGATACGTCTCCGCCGAGCCGCGCACGCGGTAGATGCCGGTGCGGAAGAACTCGTCGAGCACGTCGTTCTCGTTGGTGGCCACGACGAGCTTGTCGATCGGCAGGCCCATCATGCGCGCGATGTGGCCGGCGCAGACGTTGCCGAAGTTGCCCGACGGCACCGTGAACGAGACGCGCTCGTCGTTCGACTTCGTCGCCGCGAAGTAACCGGCGAAGTAGTAGACGACCTGAGCCACGACGCGCGCCCAGTTGATCGAGTTGACCGTGCCGATCTTCTGCTGCGCCTTGAACGCGTGATCGTTCGAGACGGCCTTGACGATGTCCTGGCAGTCGTCGAACACGCCTTCCACGGCCAGATTGAAGATGTTCGGGTCTTGCAGGCTGAACATCTGGGCCGTCTGGAACGCGCTCATCTTCTTGTGCGGCGACAGCATGAACACGCGCACGCCCTTCTTGCCGCGCATGGCGTACTCGGCGGCGCTGCCGGTGTCGCCCGAAGTCGCGCCGAGAATGTTCAGCTCCTGGCCGGCCTTCGCGAGCGCGTACTCGAACAGGTTGCCGAGCAATTGCATCGCCATGTCCTTGAACGCGAGCGTCGGGCCGTTCGAGAGTTCGAGCAGCGAGAGCTGCGCGCCGTTT
>DATBXG010000150.1:0-6142 GCA_036514415.1 Paraburkholderia sp. | reverse complement strand
CGCCATGAAGAAGCGCACCACTTCTGCATCGTACTTCGCCAGCACTTCGCGGATCGTGAAAAAGTTGCCGAGCGACTTCGACATCTTCTCGTTGTCGATATTCACGAAGCCGTTATGCATCCACGTATTGACGAACGTCTTCCCGGTCGCGCCTTCGCTCTGGGCAATCTCGTTCTCATGGTGCGGAAACTGCAAATCCTGGCCGCCGCCATGAATGTCGAAGTGCTCGCCGAGCAGCGTGCAGCCCATGGCCGAGCATTCGATGTGCCAGCCCGGACGTCCGCGCCCGTACTTCGAGTCCCAGCTCGTGTCGGCCGGCTCCTGTGGTTTTGCCTGCTTCCACAGCACGAAGTCAAGCGGATCCTGCTTGGCATCGTTCGTCGCCACACGTTCGCCCGCGCGCAGGTCCTCGATCGACTTGCCCGAGAGCGCACCGTAGTTCGCGAACTTGCGCACCGCGTAGTTCACGTCGCCGTCCGCTCCCTGATAGGCATAGCCGTTTTCCTCGAGCTTGCCGATCATGTCGAGCATCTGCGGAATGTACTGCGTCGCGCGCGGCTCGAGGTCGGGACGCTCGATGCCGAGCGCGTCCGCGTCTTCGTGAAGCGCTGCGATGAAACGGTCGGTGAGCTGCTTGATCGTCTCGCCGTTTTCCACCGCGCGACGAATGATCTTGTCGTCGATGTCGGTAATGTTGCGCACGTAGGTCACGTTGTAGCCGAGCGCGCGCAGCCACCGCTGCACGACGTCGAACACCACCATCACACGCGCATGTCCGACGTGACAATAGTCGTACACCGTCATCCCGCAGACGTACATACGCACGACGCCGGGCACGAGGGGCACGAAATTTTGCTTGTCACGCGCGAGCGTGTTGTAGATGCGCAGTGATTCCATAAAGACGATGGATACGTGGGTCGAAGGAACTCCGCGGCGACGCCGACCGCAGCCGGCGGGCGCGTTGGCCCGCGTTGCTCAGGCTGCTGTCTTTCGGCGTCCGGCCTGCAAACAGATTGCTATCGGGGCGGAGACGACCACGAGTGGCGAAAGAAAGCCCGGCGACTCATGCGGCGCGCCCGGAATGCCCCGCAATGCGATTGCAATTCGACCGAACCGGGCGAGGGACAAAGCGCGCGACGAAAACGCACAGACCTTTTGTTAGAATGGCTCGGAGTATAACACCGCGACCTCACCCTATGAAACCTTCCAGCGGCCGCGCGCCCCGCGCTGCGACCCTTGCCGCGTCGGCTCTTGCGAGCGCCGCGATCGTGCTGTGCAGTGCCAGCATCGCGCATGCCGCGCCTCCTCCGGCGACGGCGGACGGCACGCCCGGCGCAGACGCGGCGATCAGCCAGCACGACTGGGCGTCGGCGCTCAGCCAGCTCGACGAACGCATCAAGACGAACCCGCGCGACGTGCAGGCGAAGTTCAAGCGCGCGACCATTCTCGCGCGCCTGAACCGCGACGACGACGCGATCGAGGCGTTCACCGAACTCACGCAGCTCTACCCCGAACTGCCCGAGCCCTACAACAATCTTGCCGCGCTCTATGCGAAGCATGGCCGCAACGAAGAGGCGCGTGTCGCGCTCGAAACGGCTGTGAAGGCAAACCCTTCATACGGGCTCGCATGGGAGAATCTCGGCGACCTGTACCTGCGCCTCGCCGACGCGTCATACCGCCGCGCGCAAACGCTCGGCCACGCGAGCGGCACGACGCCGCAGCGCCTTGCCGACATCGAGAAGATCATTGCGCCGCCGCCTGCGCAAAAGAAGCCGCGCGCCGCATCGGCAGAAGCCGCGTCCGAAGCGACCCCGTCACACCTCGTACCCGCGCTCAGCAACCCCGCGTACCAGTTCGGCGGGTCGACCGGTTCGCTGGCGATGCCGCCGTTCGTGGCACCGTCGAACTAAGCCGTGGCGCGCAGAACCTTGCGCGCCGCGACACGTTTTTCCCGCACTTCCGAGGATACTCATGAAATGGTTGATGTTGGCGCTCGGCAGCGCCGCCCTGATCGCGAACGCGCCCGCCTTTGCGCAAAACGGCCAGCCGGCCGCCGCGCATCCGCAGGTGCTCTTCAAGACCAGTGAAGGCGACATTCGCGTCGAGCTCTATCCCGAGAAGGCGCCGAAGACCGTCGACAACTTCCTGCAGTACGTGAAAGCCGGCCAGTACAACGGCACGATCTTTCATCGCGTGATTCGCGGCTTCATGATCCAGGGCGGCGGCTACACGCAAAGCTTCGTCGAGAAGCCCACGCGCGCCCCGATCGCGCTTGAAAGCAAGAACGGGTTGAAGAACCTCACGGGCACGATCGCGATGGCGCGCACGAGCGACCCGAATTCGGCGACCGCGCAGTTCTTCATCAACACGGTCGACAACGCCGGCCTCGACTACCCGAACCCGGACGGCAACGGCTATGCCGTGTTCGGCAAGGTCACCCAGGGCATGGACGTCGTGAAGAAGATCGAAGCGGCACCCACCACCTCGCGCGGCCCGATGGCCGATGTGCCGCAAAAGGAAATCGTGATCCAGTCGGCCACGATCGTCGGCAAGTAAGCGGCCGCAGCAAGCGTCCACAACACGGCGACAGCAGCATGAAGGTCGTCATCGACTAGCCGGGCGGCAACGCCGCCCTCACCCGTCGCGCGTCGCGGCGCCGGCACACGCGAGACAGCACGCCTCGCCTCGTGCCGTGGCGGCGACGTTCACTCCCCCAGCCACAGGCAAAGGATTCCATCATGGTCGAACTGCACACGAACCACGGCGTCATCAAGCTCGAACTGAACGCCGAGAAGGCCCCGAAGACGGTCGCCAACTTCCTCAACTACGTGAAGAGCGGCCACTATGACGGCACGGTGTTCCACCGCGTCATCGACGGGTTCATGATCCAGGGCGGCGGCTTCGAAGCCGGCATGAAGCAAAAGCCGACCGAAGCGTCGATCGAGAACGAAGCGAACAACGGCCTGAAGAACGAGCGCGGCTCGATCGCCATGGCGCGCACCAACGACCCGCATTCGGCGAGCGCGCAGTTCTTCATCAACGTCGCCGACAACGACTTCCTGAATCACTCGTCGCCCACGCCGCAAGGCTGGGGCTATGCCGTGTTCGGCAAGGTCGTCGAGGGTCTGGAAGTGGTCGACAAGATCAAGAAGGTCAAGACGGGCTCGAAGGGCTTCCATCAGGACGTGCCGGTCGACGACGTCGTGATCGAGAAGGCCGTCGTGGTCGAATAAGTCTCATACAACAATCACGCGCAAACTTCATCGATGCTGCAGGAAAAGGCTTTACGACACGCTGCCGCGGGCGTGCCCGGCGAGGGCAAGCGCCCGCACGCGGCACGCCCGTTCCTGTTCATTTCCGATTTGCATCTGAATGAAGGGATTCCGCGTACGGTCGCCGCGTTCGAACGATTCATCCGGGTCACGGCCGATCAGGCCGACTCGGTGTTCATACTCGGCGACCTCTTCGAATACTGGATCGGCGACGACATGCTCACCGATCCGTTCCCTGCGCGCATGGCTGCGCTGATGCATACGCTCTCCGAGCGCGGCATCGCGCTCTACATCATGCACGGCAACCGCGACTTCCTGATGGGCAAGCGCTTCATGAAAGCCGCGGGCGCGATCTGGCTGCCCGACCCCATCGCCATCACCGCGTTCGGCACGCGCCTTGCGCTCGCTCACGGCGACGCGATGTGCACCGACGATCGCGGCTATCAGCTTTTTCGCAAGCTCGCGCGCAACCGGCTCGTGCAACTGCTCTTTCTCGCGTGGCCGTTTCGCTGGCGCCGCGCAATCGCCGAGCGGGCGCGCCGCGCGAGCGAGAACAAGCGCAGCGGGCCGCGCCTGCCAAAGTACGACGTCACTGCGAAAGGCGTCGCGACGCTCTTCAAGCGGGCACGCGCCAACACCATCGTGCACGGCCACACGCACCGGCCCGCGCGCCACCAGGAGCCTGGCGGCACGCGCTGGGTCTTGCCCGACTGGGATCTCGATCACGGCAAGCCACGCGGCGGCTACCTGCGCGTCGATGCCGAAGGGTTCAGGGCATTGCCGCTGGACTGAGCCTTAAACGCGCGCAGGCGCCTTCTCTTCGCGGTTCGCGCCCTCGCCTTGCGACGCGCCGCACTCCAGCCCCTCGGACAGTCGCCTCAATTCGGCGAGTGCCGCGTCGGCGCCGTGCAGCGCCTCGAGGCGCGTCCCGAGGCGTTCGAGCGCTACGACGATGGCATCGACGCGCTGCGTTTGCGTGGCCGCGTGATCGATCAGGCCGTGGATCGCGAGCGAAACCGGATCGTCTGCGTTGGGCGAGATGCCGTATGCGCAGAAGCCCTCACGCGCCGAGGCCGGCTTTGCCTGTACCGGCGCGGCCTTCGCGGGCGCAACGATGCGCGCGGGGTTGCCCACCGCCGTCGCGCCTTCGGGCACTGGCTTCACGACCACTGCGTTGGAGCCGATCTTCGCCCCAGCGCCCACCGTGAAACCGCCGAGCACCTTCGCGCCCGCACCCACGATCACGCCCGGGCCGAGCGTCGGGTGACGCTTCGCGCCGCGCGTGAGCGAGGTGCCGCCAAGCGTGACGCCCTGGTAGATCGTGCAGTCGTCGCCGACCTCGGCCGTCTCGCCGATCACGACGCCCATCCCGTGATCGATGAACACGCGCCGGCCGACGGTCGCGCCCGGATGGATCTCGATGCCGGTCAGAAAACGCGCAACCTGCGAGACATAGCGCGCGAGCCAGCGACGCTTCGCGCGCCAGCACGCATGCGCCAGGCGATGCAGCACGAGCGCATGCAGACCCGGATAACAGGTCAGGACCTCCCACGCGCTGCGCGCGGCGGGATCGCGCTCGCGGATCGTGGCGATGTCTTCGCGAAGTCTCTTGAACATGGCGGTCACGTTAAAACGGGTGAAACATGGGGAATGGCTGCCGCACGACGACGCAGCGCGCGCGACCCGGCGTGCGGCCTTTGCAGCCGCACGCATTTGCTTATGAGGTTTTGGCCTTTTTAGCCGATTGTAGGCGCAAAGCCGCTTTGAGGTCGGATGTCCCCGTAGGCCGCAAGGTTGGACGCGCCGGCGTGCGCCGCCGCGCGCGGCTCAGCTTTTCTCGCCGCCTTTGCCCTTGAGCATAAGGATGTGCTTCGCGATGCCGCGCACGATGTTGACTTCCTCGCGCTCGAGCCCCGAGCGGGCGAAGAGCCGCCTCAGGCGCGACATCAGCTTCTTCGGATTGGCGGGGTCGAGAAAGTCGAGCGCGATGAGCGCGTTCTCGAGGTGCACGTACATGCGCTCGATGTCGTCGCTCGTCGCGAGCGGCGAACCGGCGCCCGGCGCAAGGGCGGCACCGACCGCCGGCAGTGCCGCGGCGGGCGCGCTCTCGCCGAGGTAGGCGAGACGCAACTCGTAGGCGAGCACCTGCACCGCCTGGGCGAGGTTGAGCGAGCTATAAGCGGGATTTGCCGGGATGTGCGCCAGTGCGCTGCAGCGCTCGACGTCGTCGTTCGAGAGGCCGGTGCGCTCGTTACCGAAGACGAGCGCGATATCGCCGCCGTGCGCCACCTGGCGGCAGGCGTCCTGCACCGCCACGCGCGGCGCGTTGGGCGGCGGGCCGTACTCGCGCGTGCGCGAAGTGAGGGCGAGCGACCACTGCACGCCGGCGAGCGCGTCGGCGAGCGTCGGCACGATGTGGGCGGCCGCGAGGACGTCGTCGGCGCCGCTCGCCATCGCCACGGCCTCGGGGTCGCAATGGACCTGCGGCACGCGCGGCGCCACCAGCACGAGACGCGAGAAGCCCATGGTCTTGAGCGCGCGCGCCGCCGCGCCGACATTCCCGGGGTGGCTCGGCTCGACGAGTACGAAGCGGGTGGACGTGAAGCCGCCGCGCAGCGGCTCGTGAGTGTCGCCGGCGGCGGCCTTGCTTGCCGCACCAGCGTGGGCAGCGGGTGAATCGGGGTGCATCAAGATGAGTCTCTAACGCGAACGTAAGAAAAGTCTCTATGGTAGCGCGCCTCGTTCCCAAGGGTACACACAGGAAAGCGGCGCGCCGCCAGCCGGAGCGGGCCGGTCTCGGGTAAAATGGCGGTTTCGCGCGCGTTGGATGCAGCGCCGGGCCGCAATGCGGCTTGCGCAGCGTCCGGCAG
>DATBXG010000149.1:0-3642 GCA_036514415.1 Paraburkholderia sp. | reverse complement strand
AATCCAGAGATCGTTTTCCACGGTGCGTTCGCCGCGCTCGTTATCCCCCGTGTTGACCACGCCGCGCGGCTCGATCAGCAGCAGCTTCACTTCGCCGATTGCACAGGGCTTGTGTTCGGTGCCTTTCGGCACGACGGCCATCTGGCCCGGCCGCACGACGATAGGACCGTCGCGCGTATCGATGCGCAACTCGCCTTCGAGCACGATGAAGGTTTCGTCGGTGTCGGCGTGGCTGTGCCAGACGAAATCTCCGGCGAGCTTCACGACCTTGAACTGGTAGTCGTTCATCTCGGCGACCACGCGCGGTTGCCAATGCCCCTCGATGAGCGCGATCTTGCCGAGCAGGTCGATGGTCTGGCCCTGGCCGCGTGTGGCTGGGGCCGGGGCTGGGTCGTCAGGGTGGGCGGGTGTCATGCGAGACTCCGTTGAGGACTGTGACGAAGCCGAGACTACGCGCATCGGCCGCGTGTGTCTTGAACGATCGTGATGACGCGCGTGATCCGCAGCGACCGTTCGGACGCGATGCCGAAGGCCACTCGAACGGCCACTCAAAACTCGCGAAAGCGCATTTTCGGCCAGGATGGATGTGCCGCGCGTGGGACGCCCGGAAGATTCACGTCGCCGCAAGTGCGTGGAACGGTTGTTGCAAAAGCCGTCACAGGAGCGCAAGGATGAAAGCAAACGATACGAGAAAGTTGATCGTCGCGATGTTTGCGGGGGCCATCGCAGTCTGCGCGGCGTTCGCGAACGCACAAACCAGTACGGGCGCGCCTGACGCTGCCTCCTCGGAGACTGAGGCTGCGGCGCCTTCGCAAGGGAGCCGGTCGGATAGTGCGCTGGTGCGTGACGTCCGCCGGGCCTTCACGCGCACGACGGGGCTCAATCCGTCGAACATTCACGTCACGGCACGCGACGGCGTCGTGACGCTGACGGGGTCGGTGCCGCGGGATTCACAAATACAGCGGGCTGGCGATGCGGCAAAGTCAGTGCGCGGCGTCACCGAGGTGTCGAACAAACTGACGCTGCGAACGAGTCGAGGCAGCGGGCCTTGAGCTAGTGGTGGCGGCATCGGCACACAGGCTTCGCGGCGCGCGCCGCGTAAGCGCATGCGCGTGCCCTTATGCGGCACGCGCAATGTCGCGAAACGCGCAGCGCCTAGCGCCCCATCCGCCGATCGTAGCTGCGCGAGATCCGCTGGAGCAGCGTGGGGTCGCGTGCGTCGGGGGAATTGAACTGGACGATTACGCTGCCATCGCCTTGCTGCTGCACGTTTGCCGTCACCGTGCTGCCGTCGATGGTGCCGGCGATCGCGCCCGCGCCGGGGTCCTGGACCGTGATCGCCAGGCCTTCGTCGCGCATGGCGCCCGCGGCGGCGGAAAAGGACCGGTCGTAGCTCGCCGGTGTCATGACGACGGTTCCGGGCGGCGGCGGCGCGTAGTAGGGACAGCCCGCCAGAGGCAGCAGACTGGCGCACACGCTGGCGAGCATGAGGCGCCTCGCGACGAGACCTCTCGCCGAATGCAATTGACACTTACCTGGTAGACTCATCGCTCTTCTCCTCGAACCCACCCATCGTACGGCATCCTAAAAGCTGACTGCCAGGCCAAACGACACGCCGCGCACGTTGTGGCCAAAAACATAGCGCACCATTGCCCGCGTGCGGGTAATGATGATGGGGTACGTGCTGCTGTCGAGTTCCAGGCCTACGCCCAGCGACGTGAGGTCGTTGAAGCCGAGCACGCCGGCGCTGTCGCCGAAGTAGTGCGAGTAGGCGAACTCCAGCACATAGCGGACCGGCTTGTCCAGCGCGTGCCAGCCGGTTGGCGCACGCCAGCGCGTCCAGAGGCTCAACTGCTGCGCCGTGGCGGAACCCTGAACGGCTTCCGCGCTGCCGCCGAAGCTGCGCAGGTAGATATCGGTCGCGCGCAGCTCCGCGTCGATTTCGTAGTTCTCGCGGTAGTGCGTGTAGTCGAGCATCAGCGAGCCGCCGTAGCCGTACGCGTCGAGATAGCCGTTGTTGAGGAACTGGAGATTGCTGTCCGTGACGTGGTTGATCAATGTTTGTCCGACTCGCAGGTCGCTGGAGACGCGCCCGAGCGTGCCGTTCAGGATGGGGCGAAACACGAGTTCGTTGGTGAGGTGGAAGTCCCAGCCAATCCCCACCGTGCCGCTAAAGGTGTTCCACCTCGTGGGCAGCGCCCGCTGCTCTGCGCCGTCGGTTGCGATGAACGTCGGGTCGTAGCGGCTATAGGCGATCGTGCCTTCCATGTACAGGGGAAACGACCGGCTGAGCGTGAATCCGCCCCCTAGCTGTGTCTGGCCAAAGCCCGGGTTGCCGGTAGCGCCGTTATTGATCGAAAGCGAACTCGTGGTGACATCCGGTACCGTGGTGTAGCTCATGATGGACAGCACGGCATCCGCATGTCGCTTGATGTTGCCGCCTATCACGGTGCGGCTCGAGAGTTGGTCAGATACGCTCTGTGCGTGCAGTTGCAAAGGTGCAAGTGCCACGAGCAGGGCCAGGGCGATTCGTGCAGGTGCATTGCGCAATCTGTGCCGGCGGACGTAGGTTCTCGTCATGTTCGATCCCGTCGGGTCTCAGTGCCCGATTGCCTCCGATTGCGCCTGCTCGCGCGCCTGGCGCGAGGCTTCCTGCACGCCGCGCACGAAGGCTGCCACGATCAATCCGGTAAACACGAGGCCAATCAGGCCGAGCAATACGGCGTCGATCCGCCCGAGCGCGGTGGTCGGCACGACATCGCCGTAGCCGATGGTGAGCGCCGTGATCGCGCAGAAATACACGGTCTCGCCCATGCGCGACGGGCTGCGGTTCAGTGTCTCGACAGGGCCGCCGAAGTAGAACATGAAAACAGTCAGGATGACGAACATAATGACCAGGCCCGCCAGAAGCAGGCGCAGGTACCAAATGGTTTTTCCGGATTCCAGCAGGATTTCACGCGCTCTTGGCGCATGGGACTTGTCTTTCCGGGCATCGTTCATGGCGTACTCCTCTCTGGCGCTGCAGCACCGCGCTGCGTGCGCCGCTCGAAGATCTGAAGCATCAGGCACGCGTAAGCCGTGACGGCCAGAAAGAGCGCCATGCGTACGGCGAACGCGCGGTAGACGTCCTTGCCGGCCGCGCTGTCCTGCACTGACTGACCCAGCAGAATGATCATCGTGACGAGGCTGTTCAACCAGAAGCCGGGCGAGTAGCGCGTGGCGCTGATGCGAAAGAGCTTGCGCCCCACCAGCAAGCCGAACAGCAGCATCCAGAGATAGAACATCCAGATGTTCACGAAGAGCCGGAGCGCGAACCAGAACGCGATGGCGAGCAGTCCGCCAAGCGCCGTGGAGCCGAGCAGTTCGCGCGCCGCACCGCGTGCCGACGTCGTGCATGTTTGCCGGCCGAGGCTCACGGACTTCATGATGATCGGCATGTAGCTGGCCGGATCGTTCATCGCCAGCAGCCAGGCGGGCATCACCACGAGCGTCGCCTGCAGCGCAATGCGCGCGGCCATGCCTTGCGCCATGACACGCGCGGCGGGTTTCGCTCCCGCGGACGCTGGCTCGGGAAACAACGCGTGGCTCGCGATCGAAACGAGCACGGCGAGGAGCACGCCCTTCACGAGTGCGCCCACCACC
>DATBXG010000148.1:0-3655 GCA_036514415.1 Paraburkholderia sp. | reverse complement strand
TGACCGCGAGATATTGCAGCGGCGCCCAGCCGTTCGGTTCGTCCCACTGCTGGCCCGTCTTGACCTGGCTGGTGGCGAGGCCGCCCGGGCGCAGCAGGCCGGCGCGCACGGCGTCGGCCACGTCGTGCGCCTCGTCCTTCGTCGCGACGCCGGCATAAAGCGGGTAGACGGTCGCCGCCGTGAGCCGGTGCGTGAGCGTGCGGCGCGCGAAGTCGTAATCGCTGTATGCGTGCAGTTGCGGGTCCCACAGCACGCGGTCGATGGCGTCGGCACGTTGCTGCGCGCGCTTCGTCATCAATCCGGCCTCGCGCGCGTCGCCCTTCAGGCCGTAAGCCTTGGCGAGCGTGCGTTCGAGCATCGCCATCAGCGCATTGAGGTCCACCGGCGCGAGCGAGGTCACATCGATGGTCGAGAGCGTGCGGCCGTCGGCGAGCCAGCGCGAGCTGTAGTCCCAGCCCGTTTCTGCGCCCGCGCGCAGATTGCGCCAGAGGTCCGGGGCGTCGCGCTGCGGCGCGCCCCTCGCCGTGAGGGTGTCTTCGCGATACGACTCGTCGCGCGGCCGGTCGCGTGCGTCCCAGTAGCGGTTGAGCACCGTGCCGTCGGGCAGGCGCACGACATGGCGCGTGGCGTGGCCGGGCTCGAGCGTTTGCGCGCCGGCCATCCAGTAGTCGTATTCCTTGCGCAGCTGCGGCAGGTAACGCAGGTACACGGCGTCGCCGTCCTTCCCGGCGACGAGGCTCACCATCAGCGCGAAAAACGGCGGCTGCGAGCGGCTCAGGTAGTACGTGCGATTGCCGTTTGCGATGTGCCCGTAGCGGTCGATCAGCACGGCGAAGTTGTTCAGTTCGTCGAGCGCGAGTTCGTGGCGGCCGCTTGCCTCGAGCCCGAGCATGATGAAGTACGAGTCCCAGTAGTAGATCTCGTTGAAGCGGCCGCCCGGCACGACGTACGCATAGGGCAGCGGCAGCAGCGACGAATACGCGTTCGGCTTCGCGTCGGGCCGGCGGCTCAGCACGTTCCAGAGCGTGTCGATGTGGCCGACCGCGTCCTGGTTCGGATCGGAAACGTAGTGGTCTTCAGCTTGTGCCGGGGCCGTGAAGTACTGGTTCACGAACGCCGTGAGCGCCTTGCGCGCAGCGGCGTCGCGCTCGCCCGCGTGCTGCTGGCTCCAGCCATCGTAGGCCGCCGTGATCTGGCCAGGGCGCGCGTTCGGCAGCATGTCGGCAAACGTCTTGCTGTCGGGAAAGATCTGCGCGAGCTGGACGTCGTGATAGAGGCGGCCGTAGAGATCGGCGGGCGTGGCGGGCTGGGTATCCGTCGTGGCGGCGTGCTGCGCCGGCGAGCGAACCGGTTTTGCCGATGGCGCGGGATTTTGTAATTCCTGCCCGCTGCCTTGCACGGGCGCGGAGGCGGCATACGCGCCTGACGCGACGGGCCATGCGAGGCACAACGCAGCCGCGAACGCGAGGGCGAATGCGCCTGAAAGCGGGGCGCAGCGGGGTTTCCTTGCGGGTACAGACGTCTTGGCGCGGAACGGAAAAGGCATGGGCTCGGTGGTGCTGGTGGGCGAGGAGCGCGCCCGCGCCGGATTGCGCGCGCAGGCAAAGCGTACTGGCCAGCAATTTCCATTCCGCGCTGGGTCGACGCCGTGGGTGCGCTATTCGAAATCGGGATAGTTCATATTCGTCATATCGCGTTGCGCGATAACGGTCTCAGCGGTGAAACTTGCGAAAAATCAATTCAAGCAACGCCGCATCAGGAGACATCACATGCGCACTCAGGTTGGCATCATTGGCGCCGGGCCCGCGGGCCTGCTTCTTTCCCATCTTCTGCATCTGCGCGGGATCGACTCGGTCGTGCTCGAGTTGCGTGGCCGCGAGCAGATCGAATCGACCATTCGCGCCGGCGTGCTCGAGCAAGGCACGATGGACGTGCTGACCGAAGCGGGTGTCGGCGAGCGCATGAAGGCCGAAGGCGCGCTGCATCACGGCTTCGAACTCGCGTTCGAAGGCAAGCGCCGCCGCATCGATCTCACGGGCCTCACGGGCAAATCCATCACCGTCTACGCGCAGCACGAAGTGCTCAAGGACCTCGTGGCCGCGCGCGTGGCCGCGGACGGCAAGCTCTTCTTCAACGTCTCGAATACGTCGATTCACGGCATCGAAAGCGATACGCCATCGATCCGCTTCACGCACGAAGGCGAAGAGCACGAACTGCACTGCGATTACGTGATTGGCTGCGATGGCTTTCACGGCGTTTCGCGCGCCGCGATTCCGGCGTCGCTGCGCCAGGATTACGAACGCGTGTTCCCGTTCGGCTGGTTCGGCATTCTCGTCGAGGCGCCGCCCACCTCGGACGAGCTGATCTACGCGCGCCACGATCGCGGCTTCGCGCTCGTCAGCACACGTTCGCCGAACGTGCAGCGCATGTATTTCCAGTGCGATCCGAAGGACAACGTCGATAACTGGTCCGACGACCGCATCTGGGCCGAACTGCATGCGCGCGTCGATTCGCTGGAGGGGCATCAGGTGGTGGAAGGCAAGATCTTCCAGAAGAACATCGTCGGCATGCGCAGCTTCGTTTGCACGACGATGCAGCACGGCCGCCTCTTTCTCGCGGGCGACGCGGCGCATATCGTGCCGCCCACCGGCGCGAAGGGCCTGAATCTCGCGGTGGCGGACGTGCGCGTGCTGACCGCCGCGCTCGTGGCCTTCTACAAGGAGAGCCGCACCGATCTGCTCGACGCCTATAGCGAAACGGCGCTGCGCCGCATCTGGCGCGCCGAGCATTTCTCGTACTGGATGACGCGCATGATGCACCGCCTCGACGACGCCTCGCCGTTCGAGCAGCGTCTGCAAGTCGCCGAACTGGAGCACGTCACGACGTCGCGCGCCGCCGCGACGGCGATGGCCGAGAACTACGTGGGCGCGGTGGCGGTGTGATGTTCGCCGTCTGAGCCGGGATAGCAGCAAACGAAACGGCCGCGCGAGTGTTGCACTCGCGCGGCCGTTGTGTGTTTACGTTGCTTGCTGGATCGTCGGCCGCCGGATCGCCGGATCGCTCAAATTGCCGCGAGCGGCGCAACGCCCAGTTCGTTCGCGATATCGGCGAAAGGCTTTCTCACGGAGTCGGGCAGAACGATCGTCTGCATGTGCCGTGCGCGATTCTCCGCTTCATACTGGCCCGGATACTGCACCGGTTGCGCGGGGTCCTGCGGCGGGCAACTGAGGAGGTAATCGAGGAATGCATCGACCTGCTGCGAGCGCCAGGTCGTGTTGAAGTCCACCTGCGGATCGAGCACCAGCGCGAACAGATTGTTGGTCGCGACGCCATTGCGCGGATTGTCGGGATGGATCGTGCCGCCGCCCGAGAGCACGCCCGCGAGCAGTTCCGCCACGAGCCCGAGCGCATAGCCCTTGTGCAGCCCGAACGGCAGCAGTGCGCCGGGCGGGTCGGCGAACAGCACGTTCGGGTCGGTGCTCGGCTGGCCGTTCGCATCGATCAGCGAGCCCTCCGGCGCGGGCAGGCCGTTTTCCGCGAGCACGCGCGCCTTGTTCACGGCCATGGCGCTCGTGGCGATATCCACGACGAAGGGCGCCCGTCCGCCCGGCAGCGGGCCCGCGAAGCACAGCGGATTGGTCGTGAGCCGAGGCTC
>DATBXG010000147.1:0-2958 GCA_036514415.1 Paraburkholderia sp. | reverse complement strand
CGGCACCACTGATCTGCTCCAGCCAACCCCGCCGCTCCAAGACCAGACCGCACCGCAAAACGGTGCCTGACCGTACTTTCCCTCCTTGACGCCACCGTTTCGTTTTCTATCCTCCAAGGGAGCTAGCAGGGACTGAAGCACCGCCTTAACTCCGCCGCCTGACCAGCCACTGAACTCCACAGCCGACGACGCGCCCCGGCGCACGCTGCCGCACTGGTGCGCCGATAACGAACCACGAATAAAGGAGACGTGATGTTCCACCAGCTGTTGACTCCTATCGGCAATTCGCTGTTGTTCTCATTCCTCGTGGCCGTGCTGCCTATCGTCACGGTGCTCGCCCTGCTTGGGTGGGCACGGCGGCCCGCGTGGCAGGCCTCGTTCGCGGGCCTCGTGGTCGGCCTGATCGTTGCGATCGGCGGCTGGCAGTTCCCGGTCAATCTGGCGATCAGATCGGTGCTCGCGGGCGTGGTGTTCGCGCTCTGGCCGGTCATGTGGATCGTCGTCACGGCGATCCTGCTCTACAACATCGCCTTGCGCTCGGGCCGCTTTGCGGCCTTTCGCATGTGGCTGCTCGACAATCTGCCCAACGACCGGCGCATCGTCCTCGTCGTGGTCGGCTTCTCGTTCGGCGCGCTGTTCGAAGGCATTTCCGGCTTCGGCACACCTATCGCCATCACGAGCTCGCTGCTCATCATGCTCGGCTTTCCGGCGCTCGAAGCCCTTACGTTCACGCTCATCTTCAATACGGCGCCGGTGGCGTTCGGCGCGCTCGGCGTACCGATCACCGTGCTTGGCGCGGTCACGCACCTGCCCTCCGACCTGCTCGCCCAAATGGTCGGCCGCCAGCTGCCGTTCTTCGCGCTGCTGCTGCCGTTCTATGTGATCGCCATCTACGCGGGCGTGGGCGGCATGCTGCGCATCTGGCCGGTGCTGCTCGTTTCGGGCGGCAGCTTCGCCATCACGCAGTTCGTCACGGCCAACTTCATCAACTACAGCCTCACCGATGTCCTCTCGTCGCTCGTCTCGCTGATCCTCACCATCGTGTTCCTGCGCGCCTGGAAACCCGCGCCGGATCCTCGATTCGCCATCAAGGTCGATCGCGCGAGCGAAGCGCGCGGCGCGGTGTCGGGCGCGCAAGGCTGGTATCCGTGGATCATCGTTGCGGCCGTCGTGATCATCTGGACGGTCGCGAAGGTCTTCACGATCGGCGAGGTGAAGGTGCCGTGGCCGGGTCTCGACAAGGCCGTCTACATCACGCTCTACAACACGCCCTACGGCGCGATCTGGGACTTCCAGCCGCTCGCCACCGGCACGGCCATTCTCGTCGCGGCGATCATCACGGCGTTCGTCGTGCGCCTGAAGCCCGCGGACTTCGGCGGCGCGATCGCCGATACGTGGGTGCAGACGCGCATCGCCATCCTGACGGTCGCAACCATCGTCGGGCTCGCGTTCCTCATGAACTACTCGGGGCTCACCTATACGCTGGGCCTCGGCGTCGCTTCGGTCGGTGCATTCTTCCCGCTCGTCTCGGCCTTCCTCGGCTGGGTCGCGGTGTTCCTCTCGGGCAGCGACACCTCGGGCAACGCGCTGTTCGGCAACCTGCAGGTGGTGGCCGCCAGGCAGCTCAATCTCAACCCCATCCTCATGGCGGCGACCAACTCCTCGGGCGGCGTGATGGGCAAGATGATCTCGCCGCAGAACATCGCGACGGGCGTCGCTACCACCGACCTCAAGGGCAAGGAAGGCCACGTATTCGCAAAGACCTTCAAGCACTCGATCTTCTTGACTGTGCTGCTCGGCATCCTCGTGTGGCTGCAGCAGAACGTGCTGACGTGGATGATCCCGCACTGAGCCGCGGGCCGGCGGCGCACGCATGAAAAAACCCGCCTGCGCGGCGAAGCGCAGACGGGTTTTTTTGCGTCAGCCGGCGGGTGCCGGCTCGCGTGTGAGGCTTAGTGCAGTTCGTCGACCACGAGGCCCATGATCTCCTGCGCAGGGCGCGACGAGTCGATCTGCCCGTTGTCGTCCACGATAGCCACGCGCGTCTGGTTGTCGGTCACGGCACGCACGTTGAGCTTGTACTGCTTCGCGACCTTCTCCTTGCGGCCGTGGAAGATCTGGTTCCAGAAGCCCTGCTCGTCCGAACTCAAGTCCTTCGGGTCGACGTAGCGCACGTAGTAGATGCCCTTCGTGCGGTCGCGATCGTCCACGGTGAAGTTGGCGCGATCGAGCGCGATGCCCACGCGCACCCAGGCGCGATCGTACGGCTCGCCGAGCGTGAGCTCCGTTGAGCTGTACTGGCCCGACGTGCCCTGCGCACCCGCCTTCGACGCACCGCTGCCCGACTGCTCGCCCACGGCCGCGACGTTCTGCGCGGCGATGGCAGCGGCTGCGGCGTCCGGACCCTTCGACTTCGCGTTGGTGCCTTTGCTGTTGGCCTTGGCGTCGGCTTCGGCTGCGACCTGCGCGTCGGGCACGCCCGGCTTCGCGTTCGCGAGCGTCATCATGAGGCGCTTGAGGTACTCGGCTTCGAGCGCGGGATCGTTGGGCTTCGGCACCCACTTGCTGGTCTCGTTGTTGGTGCCCGAGAGCTGCTCGCTCAGCCCCTTCTGGCTGATGAACACATAGGTGCCACCCGCGGGTGACGTTTCGAGGCGCGTGCGGTACTTGTTGCGCTCGGCGGTCACGTACGAGTTGCCCGTGGCCCACGAAAGCGTGTTGCGGACAAGGCCGTCGCTGATCTTCGGATGGGTTTCGTTCCAGTCCGTTTCCATCAAACCCTTGTCGCGCTGGTCGACCACCAGCAGGAAGCCTTGCTCCTGCCAGAAGCGGCGCACTTGCGCCCAGACCTGGTCGGGCGTGCGGCTGTCGATGACGAGCCAGCTTTCCGTGCCGTCACGCTGGATATGCATGCCCGGCACCTGCGGCACCACCTGGCTCTGGTCGGACTGCGGCGCG
>DATBXG010000146.1:0-12466 GCA_036514415.1 Paraburkholderia sp. | reverse complement strand
CTGAGTATATACAAAAACGCTGGCGGTTACGAAACCGCACCGGCGCCGACCCCGGTCGGGCGGATACATCGCCTCCTGGGCCGAACGTTTACAATGGCGTACCTGTTTGCCCGGAGGCGGGCAGTTCTACCCGTATTTTCGAGGAAATTTTGAGCGAGAGATCTACCTTGAGCAAGCCGATCGGCTCCGGCACGAAGTCGTCGCCGGTCGAGATTGGCCGGCGGCTGTGGCCGTATGTGAAGCCGCTAATGTGGGTGCTCCTCGCAGGCGTGCTCGCGATGGCCGTGGTGGCCGCCACCGAAGCGGGCATTCCAGCGCTGCTCAAGCCGTTGCTCGATCACGGCTTCGGCACGCGCGGCGATCCGAAAGCGAAGTGGCTGGTGCCCGTCGCGGTCATCGGGCTGTCGCTCGTGCGCGGCCTCGCGCAATACGCATCCGGCTATCTGCTGCAATACGTTTCGAACCGCGTGCTGCTCGCGCTGCGGCTCAAGATGTTCGAGCGCATGATTCACGCGAGCGTCGGCTTCTTCCAGCGCGAAACCGCGAGCACGGTCATCAACGCGATCGTGTTCGAGGTCAACCAGATTCTCGGCGTGCTGCTCGGCGTGCTGGTCACGCTCGTGCGCGATTCGCTCACGGTGATCTTCCTGCTCGGCTACCTGTTCTACCTGAACTGGCGCCTCACGCTGATCGTCGCGGTGCTGCTGCCCGCCATCGGCTGGCTCGTCAGCAAGATCAACCGGCGTCTGCGGCGGCTCAACCGCGAGCACCAGCTGCTCACGAACGATCTGTCCTATATCGTCGAGGAGACCGTGGGCGGCTATAAGGTCGTCAAGGTCCACAACGGCGAGCGCTACGAAAAGGAGCGCTTCGGCGAGATGAGCCGGCGCCTGCGCGGCTATCAGATGCGCATGACGGTGTCGGGCGGGATCGCGCAGCCGCTCACGCAGTTCCTCGCTTCGATCGCGCTGGCGATCGTCATCACCATTGCGGTCGTGCAGGCGTCGAACGACCAGACGACGGTCGGCGGCTTCGTGGCGTTCGTCACGTCGATGCTGCTCGTGATTTCGCCGCTCAAGCATTTGATCGACGTGAACCAGCCGCTGCAACGCGGCATGACCGCGGCCGAGCTGATTTTCGGCCTGATCGACGAGCCGCCCGAGCCGGCGGGCGGTGGCTTGCCGCTCGAGCGCGCGCGCGGCGAGGTGGAGTTCCACGACGTGTCGTTCACCTATGGCGCGAGTCACCGCGTGACGCTCGACCATGTCTCGTTCCGGATCAACCCCGGCGAAATGGTGGCGCTCGCCGGGCCGTCGGGCAGCGGCAAGACCACGCTCGTGAACCTGCTGCCGCGCTTTTTCGATCCGGGCGGCGGCCAGGTGCTGGTCGATGGCGTGCCGATCACCGACTACGACGTGCATGCGCTGCGCAACCAGATCGCCATGGTGAGTCAGGACGTGGTGCTCTTCAACGATACGGTCGCGAACAACGTCGCCTATGGCCAGACGGCCGACCGCGCGCGTGTGGAGCGCGCGCTGCGCGCGGCGAACCTGTGGGAGACGATCTCCGTGCTGCCTGAGGGCATGGACACGCTGATCGGCGACAACGGCATGAAGTTCTCGGGCGGTCAGCGTCAGCGCCTGGCTATCGCCCGCGCGATCTACAAGGATGCGCCGATCCTGATTCTCGACGAGGCGACGTCGGCACTCGATTCGGAGTCGGAGCGCCATGTGCAGGCGGCGCTGGAAACGCTGATGCGCGGACGCACGACGCTCGTGATCGCGCACCGCCTGTCGACGATCGAACGCGCGAGCCGCATCCTCGTGATGGATGGCGGCCACATCGTCGAATCCGGCTCGCACCATGAACTGCTCGCGAAGGGCGGGATGTACGCGCACCTGCACAAGATCCAGTATCAGCAAAGCGCTGCTTGATGTAGCTGTGCGACGACGCGGCGCGCGAGTTCGGGCGCGCCGCCGTCATGAAGGCGCACGGACGCACGAGCGGCGCGACGTGCGCGCAGGGGGCAAGAAGCCGCGTCAGGCGGCGGCGGGGGTCGCGACCGGTTCGTGAACGGCAAGTTGCCGGAGCACCGCGCCAACGACCTGCGCGGGCGGGATGGTGTCGACGTTGCCGCTGCCCTGCAGGCCAATGGAATGGCAGGCCTGGGTCAAGCGCAGGTGGGGCGGTTCACGGTGCGAGAACAGCGAAACGCTGGGCGTGCCGGTGGTGTGGGCGACGTGCATCAGCCCACCGTCGGCGCCCACGAACAGTTCGGCGTGCGCCACGATCTCGCGTGACTGGAGGAAGGTGAGCTTGCCGGTCAGCGAGCGGATGCGCACGTTGCCGGGTGCGCTCTCGCACAACTGCTGCGCGAGCTGTGCGCCGTTGTCCGATCCGAGCACGACGATTTCCTTTGCGGCGCTCGCGTTGTCGTAGTGGCTCAGCAATTCGATGACTTCGGACCAGCGTTGGTACGTGCGATCGGGGTCCACGCCGCCGGCCGCGAGCGCGATGAACGGCTTCGCGGGCAAGAGCTCGCGTACCGACTCGCGCGTTGCCGCGCTGCTGGCCAGATAGGGCTTGCTGATGGCCGCTAGCGTGGCGGCGTCGTGGCCGAGCGAGAACACGTCGTTGATGCCCGCGTAGCTGAAGCAGGTCTGGTTGCGGTCGGGGCCGTTGAAGTAGCGGAACAGGCCGGCGTAAGGCAGGTGCGCGAAGTGCCGGGTCTTGAGGCGAATCGACGGGAGGTTGTATTCGGAGAGGAGGACCGCGTCGTAGCGGCTTGCGTCGACCTCGCCCGGGTCGCCGTAGACCTTGCCGAACACATCGTCTTCATTGAAAAGCGGAACCAGCGACGGGAGGGCGAGCAGATCCACGCTCACGCCCTTGCCCTTGAGCAGGGCGCGCCCGGCCATGTCCATGGTCGCGTCGCCGAAATTGCGCTTGGCGTAGATCCACAGAACGCGCTGCGCAGGGACCAGATGTGTCTGTTCGAGGCGCACCTGGCGGTGCGCCTTCAGAAGGATCTGCTTGTGCAGGTATTTCTTCGCGATCTTGAGCCGGCCGGTGCTGGCGAGAAACGCCTCCGGCTCGTAGGGCACGCCCTGATACGGGATCACGGTCGACCGGGAGACGGCATTATCGAGCCAGCTAGCCGGCGAAAACCACGAAGTGTTCGAGTTGGTCTGCTGAAACACGGGCCTGGTTCTTTTTTTAAAAAACCTCTTACTATAACACGATTGCGCCCAATGCGCCGCAGCCGGAGTCGGCGGGCGCTGGCAGCCGGCCATCCGGGCGCGGAATTTGCGGCGTAGTCTCGAGCGGGGAGCGTGTTTGCGTACAATAGTGCGTTTCTCGTCATGCTTCGCACCCATAAAGCCGCGTAGTGAGGACGTAACGCGGGGACGGAGTGATCCCGCCCTTACCGACAATAGCAGTGTAGCGATGCCGACAGCAGTTACGATTGATTCCCGACGCACGGAGCCAGGCGACTGGCTGACCGCGGCTTTCCTCCTTATTTTTCCCTCCGTCGCCATGCTCGTGCAGGGCGCATCGAGCGCCGTGTCGATCGGTGCGGGGGTCATATCACTTGGGGCATTGTGCTGGCGGCCCGCCGGCGCACCGTATGGCTACGCGCGGCCCGACCATCTGGGGCTGGCGTTCTGCATCGCGCTGTGCAGCCCCGTTGCCGCCGTGGCGCTCAGTACGCTTGCGCATGGCCATCCCTTGTTGCGGACCTGGGATTCGCCGTCGCGCTTCCTGCTCGCGGTTCCGGTCTTCCTCGCCTTGCGCCGCGCGCCGGCGCGGATCTTCGCCTGGGCGGACCTCTCCTTTACGCTGGGCGCCCTGTCGGCACTCGCCATTGCGCTCTTCGTGCCGCGCGACTGGGGCGACGGCCGCATCGGCAGTGCGTTCCTGAATCCGATCCATTTCGGCGATCTCGCGCTCGCACTCGGCGTGCTCTCGGCGATTGCGCTGAACTGGTGGCGCAAGGATTCGGCGTTCCTGCGCGCGCTCAAGATCGCAGGCCTTTTTGCCGGCCTCGCCGCTTCGCTGCTGTCCGGATCGCGTGGCGGCTGGGCGGCAGTCCCGCTCGTTGCGCTGCTGATCGTGTGGGAGCTCGGCCGCAACAAGCCTTTCCACTGGAAGGTGGCGATGCCGGTCGCCGTCGTGCTGATGCTCGGGCTCGTGTACGGGCTCTCGGGGACGGTGCGCGCGCGCGTCGACGACGTGTCTTCCAACCTGACGCAGTACGTGCACGGTCAGCGCGACACGCCGGTCGGCGTGCGCCTGCAACTCTACGAAGCGGCATCGACACTGATCGCCGAGCATCCGGTGCTCGGTCTCGGCGGCGACGGGTTTCGCGACAAGATGAACGCGATGGCCAGTCAAGGCGCGATCACCCCTGTGGCGGCGATGTTCGGCAAAGGTGAGGTACACAACCAGCTGCTAGCCTACATGGCCAACTACGGTATTGTGGGCGGCCTCGCGCTGCTCGCGATCTACGTCGTGCCCGCAATCTTTTTCGCCGGGAAGCTGAAGTCCGGGGCGAGGACGACGAGGCGTACGGCGCTCATGGGCCTGGCTTTCGTCCTGATGTTTTTCGTCTTCGGACTGACGGTCGAGACCTTCGACCTGAAGAGCACGGTAGCTTTCTATGCGACCGTGATTGCCGTCCTCGCGGCGATCACGGAACGCCCGAATATCAAATCTGACCCTTCATAGGGCGCACCTTCATGTTCAGCATTCTGATCCCGACCTGGAATAACCTGCCGTACCTGAAGCTGTGCGTCGACAGCATCCGGCGCCATTCCGCGTTCGAGCACGAGATTCTCGTGCACGTCAACGACGGCAGCGACGGCACGCTGGAATGGGTCCGCGAGCAGGGCATACGCCATACGTGGAGCAAGGGGAACGTGGGCGTCTGTATCGCAGTCAATGACGTGGCGCGGCTCGCCCGGCGCGAGTGGATCCTGTTCATGAACGACGACATGTTCTGCACGCCGGGTTGGGACTCGGCCTTCGTCGACGCGCTGCGCGAGATCGGCGCGGCGCCGGCGTACCTGGCTTCTCAGATGATCGAGCCGACCGATACTGGCAACGGCCTCGTGACCGTTGCCCATTTCGGCAGCGGTCCCGCCGATTTCAACGAGACGGCCTTGCTCGAGTTCGCCGCGAAGATGAACACCGCCGACCGCGACGGCATCGCGCTGCAGCCCACCCTGGTGAGCCGCGAGCTGTGGCTGCGGGTGGGTGGCTACAGCATCGAGTTCGGGCCCGGCATGAGCAGCGACGACGACTTCCTGATGAAGCTCTGGCTGGTGGGCTGCCGCACGTTCCGCTCGGTCGGCGCGAGCCGCATCTACCATTTCGGCTGTCGCACGACGGGACGTATCCGCCGCAATCGCGGCGGCCGCGAATTCCTCATGAAGTGGGGCGTTTCGCAGCGCGATTTCAAGCGCAACTACATGGGCCGCACGGCCGACGCCGCACCGGGCACGCTCCCGAACGTGCCGCGCCCCAACTTCGTGAGCCGCCTCAAGCGCGTGGTGTACGCGTTCGGCCTTTACCCGACTGAAGATCTCGAGGCGTGGGAGCCCGATCTGCCCGCGCAGCTTCAGCACACCGCCTCGCTCACGGACACCGCCACGGCGCGCCGGTAACGCCGCGCTCGCCGCTTTCCGGGCTTGAACGCCAGATCGCGCGGGACTTTGCCTTGAATTGGAACAGTGCCTTAGGGTTCTAGGGGTTAACCCTAGGGATGCGTGAGCATACGATGCCTACATCGGTCGCATGCACACACCGTCGCACGTCGACCGCCTGATCCAACTGGAGGTCGTTACCATGAAGTCCCTGATTCAAGCCGTTGCCGCTGCTCTCGCTGCCCTTGCTGCTCCCGCCGCTTCGTTCGCGCAGTCGCACTCGACCATCACCCGCGCGCAGGTGCGCGCCGAACTCGTGCAGCTCCAGCAAGTGGGCTACCGCGTCGGCGATGGCGACAACGCCCACTATCCCGAAGCGATCCAGGCCGCCCAGGCGAAGGTCGCGGCGCTGAACGGCGCGAATGGTGCGAACAGTGGCTACGGCGGCGTGGCGAACGCCTCGCAGGCGGGCGGCCGCGCCACGGTTCCGGCTGAGGACTGGAACGCGATGTACTCGCGCTAAGCCTGCACGGCCCGAGCGCTTTTTGCGAGATCCGCGAAGGGGAAGGGGAGGCGTCAGACGGCGCGAGGCGCTTCGGCTTCGCTGCCCGCTGGTTCGTCGGCGTACGACGTCTCCTGCAACAGCGCGAGCAGCGTGCGGGCTTGCACGAGCGTGTCGCCCTTCATTGGCTGGAACGCGAAGTGCAGCGATCTTTCGAGCTTCGCGAAGTTGCGCCGCGTGCTGCGCGTGTAGGCGGGATCGTAGTGCTCGGCAATGAGCGTCTCGTAAAGCGCCGCGCGGCGATCCTCGTCGAGCAGCTTGCACCACGACTCGATGCGCTCGCGCCCATGCAGCGGCGTGAGCTTGTGCAGTTGCTCCCGGAAATACGCAGGTTCGCTGAACAAATGTCCGTACTCCTCGAGGAGCAAGGCGATACGTTCGTCGCGCGCGACATCGAGCACGACACAAGGCGCGGCGTGAAGACCTTCCACGAGCGCGGGCGGCAGCGTGATGACGCCGATGCGCCGGCTCTCCGCCTCGACGAACACGGGGCGCGTGGCGTCGAAGCCGCGCAGCGTCTGCACGAGCGCCGTATCGAACGACTTCTGCGACGGCTGCGCCCGCGAGGGCAATGCGCCCAGCAAGGAACCTCGATGCGCGGCGAGCGCTTCGAGATCCAGCATCTGCGCGCCAGCGTTGCCGAGCGCCTTCAGGAGGCGCGTCTTGCCGCTACCCGTCGGCCCGGCCAGCACGATATAGCGAAACGCTCCCGGCAGCGTGCCGAGCGCCTCCACGACCGTGTGCCGGTACGCCTTGTAGCCGCCGTCCAGCTGACGCGCGCGCCAGCCGATCATGTTGAACCAGGCCGTCATCGAGCCGGAACGCTTGCCGCCGCGCCAGCAGTAGATGAGCGGACGCCAGTTGCGGGGGCGGTCGGCGAAGAGTGTGTCGAGATGCGTGGCGATGTTGCGCGCCACGAGCGCCGCACCCACGCGCGTCGCCTCGAAGGGCGAGTCCTTGTACATCGTGCCGATGATCACGCGCTCCTCGTTGCTGAGCACGGGCGCGTTGATCGCGCCGGGCACGTGATCCTCGGCGAATTCGAGCGGCGTTCTCACGTCGATGATTTCGTCGAATTCGCCGATCTGTTCAATGGTGACGCGCTGGTGATTCAACTGCGATGCTCCGGTGTGATGCGCTACACGATATCGCGCTACATCAGCACGATATCGTACTGCTCCTGACTCAAATTCGACTCTACCTGCAACGAAACCGGCTTGCCGATGAAGTCGATCAACATCGCGAGATGCTGCGACTCTTCTTCGAGAAATAGGTCGATGACCTGCTGCGAAGCCACCACGCGAAACTCGCGCGGGTTGAATTGCCGCGACTCGCGCAGGATCTCGCGCAGCACGTCATAGCAAACGGTGCGCGCGGTCTTCACTTGTCCCTTGCCGAGACACGTTGGGCAAGGCTCGCACAACACATGCGCGAGCGATTCACGCGTGCGCTTGCGCGTCATCTCCACGAGGCCCAACTGCGAGAAGCCGTTCACGGTCACGCGCGTGCGGTCGCGCGAGAGCGCCTTCTTCAGCTCGCCGAGCACCTGGTCGCGATGCTCGACGTTCTCCATGTCGATGAAGTCGATGATGATCACGCCGCCCAGATTGCGCAGACGCAATTGCCGCGCGATCGTATGCGCCGCTTCGAGATTCGTCTTGAAGATCGTGTCGTCGAAGTTGCGCGCGCCCACGTAGCCGCCCGTGTTCACGTCGATGGTCGTCATCGCCTCGGTCTGGTCGATCACGAGGTAGCCACCCGACTTGAGGTCCACGCGCCGCGAGAGCGCGCGCTGGATTTCGGCCTCGATGTTGTAGAGGTCGAAGAGCGGCCGCTCGCCCGTGTAGTGATGCAGCTTCGCCAGCACGGCGGGCGTGAATTCCGTGGCGAACTCGGTGAGCTTCTGGAACGTTTCGCGCGAATCGACCTGAATGCGCGAGGTCTCGTCGTTGACGAAGTCGCGCAGCACGCGCTGCGAGAGATTCAGGTCTTGATAGAGCAGGCTGGTGGCGGGCACGCGCTGCGCCTGAGCGAGTATCGTTGCCCACGTTTTGCGCAGATACGCGACGTCCGCTGCAAGCTCTTCGCTGGTGGCGTCTTCGGCGATCGTGCGCACGATATAGCCGCCTTTTTCGTCGGCGGGCAGCACGGCCGTGAGGCGCGCGCGCACCGCTTCGCGTTCGGCCTCGCTCTCGATCTTCTGCGAGATGCCGATATGCGGCTCCTGCGGCAGATACACGAGCGTGCGACCGGCAATGCTCACCTGTGTGGAAAGCCGCGCGCCCTTCGTGCCGATCGGATCCTTCACGACCTGCACCATGAGCGTTTGCCCTTCGAACACGGTCTTTTCGATGGGCTGATGATGCACCGGCGCATGCGCTTCGCCGGCGATGCGCGGATGCCAGATGTCGGCCACATGGAGGAACGCGGCGCGCTCGAGGCCGATGTCGATGAACGCGGACTGCATGCCCGGCAGCACGCGCACGACCTTGCCGAGATAGACGTTGCCGACGCGCCCGCGCGAAAGCGTGCGCTCGACGTGAAGCTCCTGTACTGCGCCTTGCTGGACCAATGCGACGCGCGTCTCCTGGGGCGTGACGTTGATCAGGATTTCTTCGTTCATGATTTGTTCTAGAAGTCGATGCGCGCGGCGCGCAGGAGGGCGGCCGTTTCGAATAGTGGCAAACCCATGATACCCGAATAGGACCCGTCGATTCGCTCGACGAACTCCGCCGCGCGCCCCTGGATGCCGTATGCGCCGGCCTTGCCGAACGGCTCGCCGCTTGCGACATAACGCGCGATCGCGGCGGGCAGCGCGCTCGCGAAGCGCACGTGCGAGCGCGAGACCGCGACGGGCAGGCACACGCCTTCGGCGTTCACCACGGCCACGGCGGTCAGGACCTCGTGTTCGCGGCCTGCGAGGCGTTCGAGCATCGCGTAGGCCTCGGCGGCGTCGTGCGGCTTGCCGAGAATATGGCCGTCGATGGAGACCGTGGTGTCGGCCGTGAGAATCGGCGCGTGCCCGTGCGCGCCCGCGACGAGGCGCGCGCGGGCGGCGTCGGCCTTCGCGGCGCACACGCGCTCGACATAGACGGCGGCTTGCTCGCCGGGCAGCACGGCTTCGAGCGATTCGGCGTCTTCGTCGGGACGCGGCAGCAGCAGTTCGAAGCGCACGCCGAGCTGCTGCAGCAGCTCCTGGCGTCGCGGGCTTTGCGAGGCGAGATAGACGAACGGATAGGGCGCGTTGGTGGGCATCGGAGCGTCTTGGTCGTTACGGACTTCGGGTTGACGTGCGCGCCTGCCGTGAAGGCGCAGGCGCACGACGAAAAGCGGCTCAGGCGCGCTTTGAACCTCGCTTTATACCTGCTTCACGGCCGGTTCTACAGCCGGCTCTACAGCTTTCTTCACACGCGATGATAGGGGTGATTCTGCGTGATGGTCCACGCGCGGTAAAGCTGCTCGGCGAGCAGCACGCGCACCATCGCATGCGGCAGCGTGAGGGAGGAGAGGCGCAAGAGCGTGTCGGCGCGCGCCTTGAGCTCGGGGTCGAGACCGTCCGCGCCGCCGATCAGGAACGCCACGTCGCGGCCGTCCTGCTGCCAGAGCGGCAGCGCCTTGGCGAGCTGCATCGTGGTCCAGTCCTTGCCGCGTTCGTCGAGCGCGACGATGCGCGCGTTCTTCGGCAGCGCGGCTTCGATGCGCGTGCGCTCGGCGGCCATCACGCTCTCGGCAGGGCGGCCCGACGATCGCTGCTCGGGCTTCACCTCGCGCAGCTCGATGCGCAGCTCGGGCGGCATGCGCTTCGTGTATTCCTCGAAGCCCTCGGCGATCCAGTCGGGCATTTTGTGCCCGACGGCGACGATATGGAGTTTCATCGTGCGAATGCGTAAAGACTTAAGAGCGGACGTAAAGGCGCTTGTCGGCGCGCTTACTTCGCGGTCTTGCGCGCGGCCGTCTTGCGGGCCGGCTTCTTCGCGACCGGCGCCTTTTCCATGACCTCGTCGTCGTCTTCGTCGTCCATCGGCTCGCTCGGGCGCGCGCCCACGAAGCCCGTGTTGTTGGCGAGCTTCACGCGCACCGGCTTGTCGCCCCAGATTTCCTCGAGGTTGTAGTACTGGCGCAGCGCGGGCTGCAGGATGTGGACGACCGCGTCGCCGCAATCCACGAGCACCCATTCGCCGATGTCCTCGCCTTCCGTGCTGACGATGTCGCCGCCGGCTTCCTTGACCTTTTCGCGCACGCTGTTGGCGAGCGCCTTGGTCTGGCGGTTCGAGGTGCCGCTCGCAACGACCACGCGGTCGAACAGTTCGGTCAGATGGCTCGTGTTGAAGACACGAATGTCCTGTGCCTTGACGTCTTCGAGACCGTCGACGATGGCGCGTTGAAGTTTGCGGATGTCCATGTTTACCCGTGATGCTGATAGAGATGATGTTGAAGGATATAGTCCCACACGGCCGCGGGAAGCTTGTCGGCGGCGGTGCCGCGACGTTGCCCGCTCGCCACGCAGGCCGGCAGGTCGTGCCGGATTCCGGTCGCCGAAACGTCGATTGCGAGCGTTGCGTCGACCAGCAGGTGGCCGTGTGGCGTTGCCGCAAGCACGGCGGCGCTCGCGCGGCGCACGGCGGCTTCCTGCGCGACCGCTCGCGGCAGTGCCGCGAAGTCGAAGCCCGGCCGGCTCGCCACTGCCAGGTGGGCGAGCGCGAACAGCTCGCGCCATTCGTGCCACGAATCGAGATGCAGCAGTTGATCCGCGCCCATTAGCAGCGTGAGCGCGGCGCCCGCGTTGCTCTCGCCGCCGTTGGTGTCGCGCCTCGCGCGCCAGCGGCGCAGGGTTTCGACCGTGTAGGTCGGGCCGTTGTGCTCGATTTCGTCGGCGTCGACGCTCACCGTCACGCCCGGCAGCGCGAGCGAAGCCGCGGCGGCGCGCGTCATGGCGAGCCGATGCTGCGCTGCGGTGACGCCGGGCTTTTGCCACGGCTGGCCAGCAGGCAGCAGGATCAGCTCGTTCAGATCCAGCACGCGCGCAAAGTGGCGCGCGAGCGCGAGGTGGCCCTCGTGGATCGGATCGAAGGTGCCGCCGAGCAGCCCGACGCGCCGTGCAAGTGCGTCGGGTGGGGCGGTGAAAACTTGCGTCACGGCGTCAGACCCAGTCGCGCACCGGCAGGAAGTCGGTATAGAGGCGCGCTTCCGGCGTGCCCGGTTGCGGCTGCCAGTCGTAGCGCCACGCGGCGCCCGGCGGCATCGACATGAGGATCGACTCGGTGCGGCCGCCGCTTTGCAGGCCAAAATGCGTGCCGCGGTCCCAGACCAGGTTGAACTCGACGTAGCGGCCGCGCCGATACGCCTGGAATTCGCGCTCGGCTTCGCCATAGGAGGTCGCGCGGCGCTTTTCGATGATCGGCAAATACGCCTTCAGGAAGCCGTCACCCACGCTCCTGAGCATGGCGAACGCCTCGTCGAAGCCGCCTTCGGCGTAGTCGTCGAAGAAGATGCCGCCCACGCCGCGCGCCTCGTTGCGGTGCTTCAGGAAGAAGTATTCGTCGCACCAGCGCTTGAAGCGCGGGTAGCGATCCGCGCCATAGGGCGCGAGCGCGTCGCGGCATACGCGGTGGAAATGCTGCGCGTCTTCCTCGAAGCCGTAGTACGGCGTGAGGTCCATGCCGCCGCCGAACCAGAACACCGGCGTAACGCCTGCCTTCGTGGCGAGCAGCATGCGCACGTTCATGTGCACGGTCGGGCAGTACGGATTGCGCGGATGCAGGACGAGCGAGACGCCCATCGCCTCGAAGCCGCGGCCGTTGAGTTCGGGGCGCGCTGCCGTCGCCGAGGGCGGCAGGGCGTCGCCGGACACGTCGGAAAAGCCGATGCCCCCGCGCTCGAAGAACTGGCCGCCTTCGATGATGCGCGTGCAGCCGCCGCCGCGCAGCTTCTCGCCGGGCTCGCGCTGCCAGTTGTCCGTCGCGAACGGCGTGCCGTCGAAGGCGCCGAGCGCGTCGGCGATCTGCGTCTGCAGGCTGGCGAGCCAGGCGCGGACGGCGGCGCTGTCCGGGGAGGCGCTGTTAGGGGTGTCGGTCATCGATGAAATGGGGACGGCGGCGCGCCGGCGCCGGATCTGGGTTAGGGGCAGGCCGCCCGGGGCGGCCCGACAGCGGCAGTGTAGCGCCGATTGGCGCGGCGCCTGGCGCTGACGGCGCTGGGGCGTGCCGGGCGCGCGGCGTCGCTGCTGAGCTGGTCGGTTCGCGACGGCTTGCCTTGTTTT
>DATBXG010000145.1:0-4652 GCA_036514415.1 Paraburkholderia sp. | reverse complement strand
GTTCCGCTCGGAAAACAAGACGCGCGCGAAGACCAACCTGATGGTGTTCCTGCGTCCAGTGATCATCAACGATCGCGACACGGCGCAGGCGGTGACGGCGAACCGCTACGACTACATCCAGGGCGTGACGGGCGCATACCGGTCGGACAACAACCTGATCAAGGATAAGGACGACCCGGTCGTGCCGCCGATGCCGCTCGGCCCGAGCCAGGGTGGCTCGGCGCTGAACCTGTTCGATCTCGACCAGATGCGGCGCCAGCAGGCGCTGGGCGTGCAGCCCGCGGCTCCGGGCGCCACGCAGACGCAACCGGCCGAACCCGCTCAAACCGCGCCCGTGCAACAGCCGGCCACCAGCACGAGGGTGCAGCCGTGAGCACGCCTCACGCGCCCGGCGGCGCGCCGCTGCCCGCTGCGGGCGCGAGCGGCGCGGAGCGCGAGCCGCCCTCGCCGCTCGCCGCTCGCCTCGTGCCGTACGGCTTCGCGCGCAGCGGCCAGATTCTCGTCGCCCAGCAGCGCGCCGAAGGCCTCGAAGTGTGGATCAGCGAGCGCACGTCGCAGGCCGCCATCGCCGAGGTCGCGCGCAACTTCGGCGCGTTCGCTCTCGTGCGCGTTCCGGCCGACGAACTCACGCAGGCCATCAACCAGGCGTACGCGCGCCAGGACGGCAGCGCCGCGCAGGTGGTGGGCGAAGTGGAAGGCGAAGTCGATCTCTCGCGCCTCATGCAGGACATTCCCGAGGTGGAAGACCTGCTGGAGTCAGAGGACGACGCACCGATCATCCGCATGATCAACGCGCTCCTCACGCAGGCCGCGCGCGAGCAGGCGTCGGACATTCACATCGAGCCGTTCGAGAACGCATCGGTGGTGCGCTTTCGCGTGGACGGCACGCTGCGCGACGTCGTGCGTCCGAAGAAGGCGCTGCACGGCGCGCTCATTTCGCGTATCAAGATCATGGCGCAGCTCGACATCGCCGAGAAACGCCTGCCCCAGGACGGCCGCATCACGCTGCGCGTGGGCGGACGCCCGGTGGACGTGCGCGTCTCCACGCTGCCTACCGGCCACGGCGAGCGCGCGGTGCTGCGTCTGCTCGAAAAGGACGCGCAGCGGCTGAACCTCGAGGCGCTCGGCATGGCCGGCGACACGCTCGGCAAGTTCGACCAGCTGATCGCGAAGCCACACGGCATCGTGCTCGTAACGGGGCCGACCGGCTCGGGCAAGACGACCACGCTCTACGCGTCGATGTCGCGGCTCGAAACCGCCACGACCAACATCATGACGGTGGAAGACCCGATCGAGTACGACCTCTCGGGCATCGGCCAGACCCAGGTGAACGAGCGCATCGGCATGACGTTCGCGCGCGCGCTGCGCTCGATCCTGCGTCAGGACCCGGACATCATCATGATCGGCGAAATCCGCGACCTCGAAACCGCGCAGATCGCCGTGCAGGCCTCGCTCACGGGCCACCTCGTGCTCGCCACGCTCCACACCAACGACGCCGCCTCGGCCGTCACGCGTCTCACCGACATGGGCGTCGAGCCGTATCTGCTCGCTTCGTCGCTGCTCGGCGTGCTCGCGCAGCGCCTCGTGCGCCAGCTCTGCCCCGTCTGCAAGGAAGAGCGTGTGGAAGACGACGGCAGGAAGCGCTGGCATCCGGTGGGCTGCGAGCGTTGCGGCCATTCGGGCTACGCCGGGCGGCGCGGCGTGTACGAACTGCTGCTCATCGACGAGCCGATTCGCGCGCTCATCCACCGCAATGCCGCCGATGCCGAGATTTTCGAGGCCGGCCGCGCGCAGGGCATGCGCACGCTGCGCGAGGACGGCGAGCGCTGGCTCGACGCGGGCAGGACTTCGCTCGAAGAAGTGCTGCGCGTGACGGGCGGCGCATGATGAGCCACCAGATGGACTGTCAATAAGAGCGAGGGCAATCAGCACCATGCCGGCATTTCGCTTCGAAGCCATCGACGCCACGGGCAAGGCGCAAAAGGGCGTGCTCGACGCGGACAGCGCACGCGGCGCGCGCGCGCTGCTGCGCGGCCAGGGCCTCACGCCGCTCGTGGTCGAACCGGCCGCGAGCCGCACGCGCGGCGCGCGCCAGCAGCGCCTTGCGCTGGGGCGCAAGCTCTCGCAGCGCGAGCAGGCCATACTCACGCGCCAGCTCGCGAGCCTGCTGGTGGCGGGCCTGCCGCTCGGCGAGGCGCTTGCCGTGCTCACCGAGCAGTCCGAGCGCGACTACATCCGCGAATTGATGGCGGCGATTCGCGCCGAGGTGCTGGGCGGCCATTCGCTCGCCAGCGCGCTCGAGCAGCATCCGCGCGACTTCCCCGATATCTATCGCGCGCTCGTGGCCGCGGGCGAGCACACCGGCAAGCTCGGCGTCGTGCTATCGCGTCTGGCCGACTACATCGAGCAGCGCAACGCGCTCAAGCAGAAGATCGTGCTTGCCTTCACGTACCCGACGATCGTGACGATCATCGCGTTCGGCATCGTCACGTTCCTGCTCAGCTACGTGGTGCCGCAGGTCGTGAGCGTATTCGCCAGCACGAAGCAGCAGTTGCCTTTTCTCACCATCGTGATGATGGCGCTCTCGGCATTCGTGCGTCAGTGGTGGTGGGCGGTGCTGATTTTCGTGGCGCTGGTCGCGTGGATCGTGCGCGGGATCTTGCGCCGGCCCGGCCCGCGCCTCTCGTTCGACCGCTGGCTGCTCACCGCCCCGCTCGCGGGCAAGCTCGTGCGCGGCTACAACACCGTGCGCTTCGCGAGCACGCTCGGCATTCTGAGCGCGGCGGGCGTGCCGATCCTGCGCGCGCTGCAGGCGGCCGGTGAAACGCTCTCGAACAAGGCAATGCGCACGAACATCGACGACGCCATCGTGCGCGTGCGCGAAGGCACGTCGCTTTCCCGTGCGCTCGGCAATACGAAGACCTTTCCGCCCGTGCTCGTGCACCTGATCCGCTCGGGCGAGGCGACGGGCGACGTGACGACCATGCTCGACCGCGCGGCCGAAGGCGAAGCGCGCGAACTGGAGCGGCGCACGATGTTCCTCACGAGCCTGCTCGAGCCGCTCCTGATCCTGGCGATGGGCGGTGTGGTGCTCGTGATCGTGCTCGCGGTGATGCTGCCGATCATCGAGCTGAACAACCTCGTGCAGTAAGGCTTGCGAACGGCACGAGGCGCGGCGCAGATGCGTGAAACTCAGCGCACGTAGATGGTGGGACCGGCTGCGTTGGGCGGCAGGAAGATTTCGGAGTGCACGCCGTGGCGGTCGATCACGATCGAGCGGGGGCGCACTTCGAAGAGTCTGGAGTTCTGGTCGATCGGGCCGCCGAGCGAGATGGCCTTCGGCGGTTCGCCGCCCACGCTCACGATGGCCGCGGCGCCCTGCGCGAGCGCGAGGATGCCGAAGAGGTGAATGTCCTGCACGGGGTTGCGCTCGAGCTTGCCGCCGAACAGCGTGCCGGCCTGGTCGAGCGAAACCGGCGCCTGCGCAGCGGCGGCCTGCACCGGCACCGCGCGGCTCGTGGCGAGCGTGATTGCCCACCACGTGGCCGTAGCGCAGAACACCGCAAATGCGGCGAGGGAAAGGAGACGGATTTGCAGTGGGCTCATGCGCTCATTGTACGAAGGTTTATGAATATTTTGATGTGCGCGTTTGCCATACCCGCACGGCGTCGGAAAGGCGTCATCGTGTGACATTACAATGACCCGTCATGCGTGCGAGGGCCCGGCCGATCGAAGCGGCGGGCGCAATGGCAGGCGGCACGAAAGCGCGGTGCACAGGCGTGCTCCGCAACCCAATCTAGCGAGGAGGAAGTCACTCATGTCCATGTGGGCCAAACGCCGTGGCGAAATTCAACTGATGCGCGCGCGCCGCCAACGCGGCTTCACGCTCATCGAAATCATGGTCGTGATCGCGATCCTCGGCATTCTGGCCGCGCTGATCGTGCCGAAGATCATGAGTCGTCCCGATGAAGCGCGCCGCGTCGCCGCGCGCCAGGACATCGGCACGATCATGCAGGCAATGAAGCTCTACCGCCTCGACAACGGCCGTTACCCGGCCCAGGACCAGGGCCTGCAGGCGCTCGTGCAGAAGCCGACCACGGACCCCGTGCCGAACAACTGGAAGGACGGCGGCTATCTGGAACGCCTGCCCAATGACCCGTGGGGCAACCCGTACCAGTACCTGAACCCGGGCGTGCACGGCGAGATCGACGTGTTCAGCTACGGCGCGGACGGCAAACCCGGCGGCGAAGGCAACGACGCCGATGTCGGATCCTGGCAGTAAGTCATCCGCCACGCCGCATTCATGCAACCGCGCCGCCCTTCCCCTTGCCGGGACCGCCGATCGCCGCGCGCTTCGCGCGTGAGCCTTCGCTCGCGCGCGGCGGGCTTCACGTTGCTTGAAATGCTCGTGGTGCTGCTGATCGCGGGGATCATCATCTCGCTCGCCTCGCTCACGCTCACACGCAATCCGCGCACCGACCTGAACGAAGAAGCGCAGCGGCTCGCGCTCCTGTTCGAATCGGCGGGCGACGAGGCGCAGGTGCGGGCGCGGCCCATTGCATGGCAGCCGCAAGCGGGCGGGTTTCGCTTCGACATTCGCACCGAGGACGGCTGGCGCCCGCTGCGCGACGATCTATTCGCGCAGCGCAAAT
>DATBXG010000144.1:0-5728 GCA_036514415.1 Paraburkholderia sp. | reverse complement strand
CATCCCCGCCTCGCTCGATTCGACGAGCTTGAACTTGCCGAGGCCATACTGGTTCGCGCCGATCATCTTCTGAATGAGCGCGTTGCCGTCATTGCCGGGCTCGATGCCATAGATACGACCTTGCAGCTTGTCCGCGAACTTCGCGATGTCCTGGAACGATTTCAGGCCGCCCTGGTAGACGTAATCGGGAACCGCGAGCGTGTATTTGGCGCCCGTGAGATTCGGCGTCGAGAGCACCTTGATCGAGCCCGACTTCGTGAAAGGTTCGATGATCGGGTCCATGGTCGGCGACCAGTAGCCGAGAAACACGTCGATCTGCTTGTTCTTGAGCCCCGCGAACGTGATCGGCACCGAGGCAATCGTTTTCGTCGGCGTATAGCCGAGCGCGCCGAGAATGGTGGATGCCACGCCTGTGGTCGCCGCGATATCGGTCCAGCCCACGTCCGCGAACCGCACGTCCTTGCACGCGGCAGGATCGGCTGCGTACGCGCTGGCGCAGAGGACTGCAGCGCACGCGAGCGCGCCTGTCTGTAGCAGGGGGAATCGGCACATCGTCATCTCCTCAGGAATCGAACTACGTCGCAGGGTCTGGCGCATGAAACTCGCCATGAAGTCTCATGAGGAATAGTTGTCCGGCAAAAAGCGGACTAACGTAGCAATTGCGACGAGCAATTGCGCAGAAGCGACAAGCGATTCCAGCGAGGGAGGCTGGACAGGGCTTTAAGTTAATTGAACGATCAATATACGAACCTTCGCCGCCTCCCTTTCATTTTGAAAAGGTAATCGACGTCTACCGCGCTCTTCAACGCGCATAAACGCATGACGTCGTTGTGAATGCGTGCATCGCTTCCTTATGCCGATCGCGTTCTTACCAACCGTTACACAAGCGAAGCAATCGTTTCACCTGAAGCGCAGGCGAGTTCCTAGAATTCTCCAGACCGTTGAGCAGCAAGGCGCCACGCCACGACGGTCCCGCGCAAGTCCGCACGGAAAGCCGCACGGAAAGCCGCACGGAAAGCCGCAATTCGCGCGACCCTGCGCGTGCAATCGATACCAACTACGCAGAAAGGAGTTCACATGACTCGCCTCTCGCTTGCCTCGCTCATCACGGCTTCGGCCGCCAGCCTTTGCGCCGTTGCGCTGAACGCCCATGCGCAGACCCCCGCGCCGTCTGCACCGGCATCCGCCGCGGCCCCGGCCGCAACGGGCCAGCTGCATGCCGCAGACAAGGCGTTCATCGCCGACGGCACGCAGACCGTCGCCACGCAGCGCGATGCAGCGCGCATTGCCAACTCGCGTTCGACCGACCGCGAAGTGAAGGCCTTCGCGGAGAAACTCGTCGCCGACTACACGAAGCTTTCGGACTCGATGCGCGCGGCGAGCCCGCGCGGCGTGGACGTGCCGCGCAACGATCCCGATGCGGCGGTGCTGGCCAGCATCAACAACCTGCGCGGCGCGGAATTCGACAAGACGTATATCGAGCAGGTCGCGCTCGCCGGTCAGCAGAAAACGCTCTCGGCATTCCAGGCGGAGATCGCCTCGGGCCGTGACGCGGGTCTGAAGAAGGCCGCCACGGAAGGTCTGCCCGTCATTCAGGCCGACTATGCCAAGGCGCAGGAGCTTGCCAAACGCAAGCACCTGGCAGGCTGATGGCGCAGTGATCGCGATGTGATCACGACAGGGGCCGGTTGCGCGAGCGCCGGCCCTTGCTGTGTGCCCTACTCTTCCTTCTGTTCGCGCGCGGCCATGGCTAGCCGCTCCATGCGCTGGTCGGGCACGAGCCAGAGCAGCGCGACGATCAAGTAGAAGATCGCGCCTATGCGCGGATAATCGAACGCCGCGAGCGTAAAGCCCGCCAGATAGAGCACCGGCGACATTTTGCCCTTGACGTCGTTGCCCAGCGCCTCCGCAAGCGGGCTCTGCGTGCCGTGATAGCGCACGAGCACGAATTGCAGCAGGGCATAGGCAACCGCACAGAGCAGCAGGTTGATGCCGTAGAGCGCGGTAGGCCAGCGCCCGAAGTGGTTCTCGCCCATCCAGCCCGTGGTGAACGGCAGCAGCGAAAGCCAGAACAGCAGATGCAGGTTGGCCCAGAGCACCGAGCCGTTCACGCGGCGCGCGGCGTGCAGCATGTGATGATGGTTGTTCCAGTAGATTCCCACGTAAATGAAGCTCAGCACATAGCTCAGGTAGACCGGCCAGAGCGGTGCGAGCGCGGAGAGGTCGTCGCCGTGCGGCACCTTGAGTTCCAGCACCATGATGGTGATGATGATGGCGAGCACGCCATCGCTGAACGCTTCGAGTCGGTTCTTTTCCATCTGCGGAATCGGCTTGCAAGGGATGTAAGGCGAGCGGCAAGTATGGCCTAAGTCGCATTGCGACGCCACGCGGGCGAAATGGCGTGTGCGGTGCTGCACATGGCGCGCACGCGTTCCTGACCTATGATGGCTTCAAGCGCCACGCCCGCCTCCGAGGCTTCATGAACTCCATGCCATCCGCAACCAACGACCGCCCTGAGCGCCGCGTGACCGCCTGGGACCTGCCCACACGGCTTTTCCACTGGCTGACCGTCGTGCTCGTTGCGGCCGCCTACGTCACGCAGCGCATGAACTGGATGCAGACGCACGTGCGCGTCGGCGAGACGCTGCTCGCGCTCGTGCTGTTTCGCATCCTCTGGGGCTGCTTTGGCAGCGAGACCGCGCGCTTCTCGCGCTTCGTCGCCTCGCCGCGCAAGGCGATCGAGCATCTGCGCCATCTGTTGCGGCGCGAGCCCGACGTGCAGGTTGGCCACAACGCCGCGGGCGGCTGGATGGTCCTTCTGCTGCTCGCGCTGCTGCTCGTCGAGACGCTCACCGGTCTCTACGACAACAACGACATCGCCGACGAAGGTCCGCTCAGCGAGACCGTGCCCGCGAAAATTGCCAATGCCATCGGCGACCTGCACGCGTGGGGCTGGGACCTGCTCGCGGCGGCGGTCGTGCTCCATGTGTGCGCGATCGCCGTCTACGCGCTCGTGAAAGGCCACGATCTGATCGGCCCGATGGTGAGCGGCAGAAAGCGCTTGCCCGCTTCGGTGCGTGCGCCCGCGCGCGCGTCGTTGTGGCTTGCGGTCTTGCTGATGGGTTTCTCGGCTATGGTGGTCGCGCTGCTCGCCGCGTATCTTTGATGCCGCAAATCGAGGTGTAAAACTCACGCGAACCCCGCGCAGCGCGTAAAATCAGCGGCTCGTTTTCACTCGACAAGATTTCCCGATGGCAACCTACCGCGAATTGCTCGCCCAGAAGCGCGAGCTCGACGAGCGCATCGAAGCCGCGCGAGCCGTTGCGGCGCACGAGGCGCTGGCCAGCGTGCGCGCGGCGATCGCCGAATTCGGCTTCACGCCCGAAGAGGTGTTCGGCAAGCCGGGCCGCGCCAAGACCGCGCGGGGCGCGCGCCGCGCACGCAAGCCCGAGGGCGGCAAACACGAGCGCGCCAATCTGGACCTGTTCGGCGACGCCGCCGACAAGACCTGAGCGCACAAACAAACAGGGCCCTCACGGGCCCTGTTCCAGGCGATGCCATGCGCCGGCTGCCCGGCGCATGGACGTGACGCGTTACTGCGCGCCGAGCTTCTTGATCAGCACGTCGAGCTGCGCCACTTCTGCTTCGGTGAGGTCGGTGAGCGGCGCGCGCACGGGGCCCGCGTCGTGGCCCACGAGCTTCGCGCCCGCCTTCACGATGCTGACCGCGTAGCCCGCGCGGCGATTGCGGATGGCGAGATACGGCAGGAAGAATTCGTCGATGAGCTTGCCCACCGTCGCGTGATCGTCGGCCGCAATCGCGCGGTAGAAGTCCATGGCCGTCTTCGGAATGAAGTTGAACACCGCCGACGAGTACACGGGCACGCCCAGCGCCTTGTACGCGGCTGCGTAGACTTCGGCCGTGGGCAGGCCGCCCAGGTACGAGAAGCGGTCGCCGAGGCGGCGGCGGATCGTCACCATCGCCTCGATCTCGCCCACGCCGTCCTTGAAGCCGATCAGGTTCTCGCAGCGGTCGGCGAGCTGCTCGAGCATGTCGGCGTTGAGCTTCGAGTTTGCGCGGTTGTAGACGATCACGCCCATCTTCGGCACGGCCTTGCAGACTTGCTCGACGTGCGCAGCAATCCCTTCCTGCGAGGCTTCCGTGAGGTAGTGCGGCATCAGCAGAATGCCTTGCGCGCCGTTGCGCTCGGCTTCCTGCGCGTATTCGATGGCCACGCGCGTAGCTCCCCCCGCGCCCGCGAGAATCGGCACCTTGCCCTTGCAGGTTTCGGTGGCCGTCTTGATGACCTGCGAGTATTCGCTCTTCGTGAGCGAGAAGAATTCGCCCGTGCCGCCCGCCGCGAACAGCGCGCTCGCGCCATACGGGGCCAGCCATTCCAGGCGCTCGGCGTAGGTGTTCGCGCGGAAGTTGCCTTGCGCGTCGAAGTCGGTCACGGGGAACGAAAGCAGGCCTTCGGAAACGATTTGCTTGAGTTCTTGCGGCGTGGTCATGGTCTTGATCCTGTAGTGAATTCGGTAAAGGTGTTCGGTAAATGAATGGCGCTCAGCGCACGAGGCACGGACGCTTGTTGTCGAATTTCCAGTTCGGAATGAGGTATTGCATGGCGATCGCGTCGTCGCGCGCGCCGAGGCCGTGCTCCTGGTAGAGCGCGTGCGCCTGTTCCAGCGCGTCCATGTCGATCTCGATGCCGAGGCCGGGCTTTTTCGGCACCTGCACCTTGCCGCCCACGATCTGCAGCGGTTCGCGCGTGAGGTGCTGGCCGTCCTGCCAGATCCAGTGCGTGTCGATGGCCGTGATCTTGCCAGGCGCCGCGGCGGCGGCGTGCGTGAACATGGCGAGCGAAATGTCGAAGTGATTGTTCGAATGCGAGCCCCACGTGAGGCCCCAGTCGTTGCACATCTGCGCCACGCGCACCGAGCCCTGCATGGTCCAGAAATGCGGATCGGCAAGCGGAATGTCCACCGATTGCAGCTGGATGGCGTGACCCATCTGGCGCCAGTCGGTGGCGATCATGTTGGTGGCCGTGGGCAGGCCCGTGGCGCGGCGGAACTCGGCCATCACCTCGCGACCCGAATAGCCGTTTTCGGCACCACACGGGTCTTCCGCGTAGGCGAGCACGTCGTGCTTGTCGCGGCACAGGCGCACGGCTTCCGCGAGCGACCATGCGCCGTTCGGGTCGAGCGTCACGCGCGCTTCAGGGAAGCGCTCGGCCAGCGCCGTGACCGCTTCCATTTCCGCGTCGCCCGACAGCACGCCGCCCTTGAGCTTGAAGTCGTTGAAGCCGTAGCGCGCTTGCGCGGCTTCTGCGAGGCGCACGACCGCTTCGGGCGTCATCGCTTCTTCGGTGCGCAGGCGCTCCCAGTCGTCGCGGCCATCGGCGCCGCTCGCGTACGGCAAGTCGGTCTTGTTGCGGTCGCCGATGAAGAACAGGTAGCCGAGCATTTCCACTTCGCTGCGCTGCTGGCCTTCTCCGAGCAATGCGGCAACGGGCACGTTCAGATGCTGGCCAAGCAGGTCGAGGAGCGCGGCTTCGAGCGCCGTGACCGCGTGTATTGTGGTGCGCAGGTCGAAGGTCTGCAGGCCGCGGCCGCCCGAGTCGCGGTCGGCGAACTGCTTGCGCACGGTGTTGAGCACCGCCTGCAGATTGCCGATGGACTGGCCCACCACGAATGCGCGCGCGTCTTCCAGCGTCTTGCGGATCGCCTCG
>DATBXG010000143.1:0-2925 GCA_036514415.1 Paraburkholderia sp. | reverse complement strand
TTCATCGACGAAGCCGGCGAGCCGGTGCGCATCGACAAGGCTTTCTCGTGGGAATATCCGCTTGCCGTGCATGGCCTGATGCATAACGTCATCACGAACGCGTGGCGAGGCGACCCGTACCCGATCGACACGCTGCTGATCTTCATGGCCAACATGGCGTGGAACTCGTCGATGAACACGGGCGAGGTCCGCAAGATGCTGACCGACCGCGGGCCGGACGGCGAGTACAAGATCCCGTTTCTCGTGGTGTGCGATGCGTTCCAGTCGGAGATGACGGCATTCGCCGATCTGATCCTGCCGGATACGACCTACCTCGAGCGGCACGACGCGATGTCGATGCTCGACCGGCCGATTTCGGAATTCGACGGACCGGTGGACTCCGTGCGCGTGCCGGTGCTCGAGCGAACCGGCGAGTGCCGTCCGTTCCAGGAAGTGCTCGTCGAACTGGCGAGCCGCCTGAAGCTGCCCGCCTTCACGACCGCCGAAGGCAAGCGCAAGTTCAAGGACTATCCGGACTTCATCGTCAATTTCCAGACCGCGCCGGATTCCGGCGTCGGCTTCCTGATTGGCTGGCGCGGCAAGGACGGCGACAAGGCGCTCGTGGGCGAGCCCAATCCCCGCCAGTGGGAGGAGTACGCGAAGAACAACTGTGTGTTCCATTACACGCTGCCCGAAGAAGTGCAGTACATGCGCAACGTGAACGGGGCTTACCTGCGGTTCGCGGTGGAGAAGGGATTCCGGAAATTTGGAGAGCCCATCCTGATCCAGCTCTATTCGGACGTCATGCAGAAGTTCCGCCTCGCCGCGCAGGGCAAGACGGACGCGCGCCAGCCGCCCGGGCATTTACGCGCGCGCGTCGAGCGGTATTTCGATCCACTGCCTTTCTGGTATCCGCCGCTGGAACTCGCGGCAACCGATCTCGAACGCTTTCCGCTGGCGGCGGTCACGCAGCGTCCCATGGCCATGTATCACTCGTGGGATTCGCAGAATGCATGGCTGCGGCAGATTCACGGCGAGAATTACCTGTACCTGAATCCGCGCATGGCGCAGGAAAACGGCATCGAGGACGGCGGCTGGATCTATGTCGAGTCGCAATGGGGCAAGGTGCGCTGCATGGCGCGCTACAGCGAGGCGGTCGAGCCCGGCACCGTATGGACCTGGAACGCGATCGGCAAGGCGGCCGGTGCATGGAATCTCGGCCCCGACGCCAATGAGTCGCAACGCGGCTTCCTGCTCAACCACCTGATCACCGAGGAACTGCCATTCGACGGCGGCCGGCGCGTCTCCAACTCGGATCCGGTCACGGGGCAGGCGGCATGGTACGACGTGCGCGTGCGCGTCTATCCGGCCGAGGCCGATGCCGACCACACGCTGCCTCAGTTCGAGCCGATGCGGCCGTTGCCGGGATCGACCGGCCCCGTCGGGCGGGTGCAGGCGTATTTCGCGGGCGGCGGCACGTTCGCCGCGCGCCTGCGCAATGTCGTAACGCGCAAGTAAGGAGGACACCGAAATGACACAAATGGCGTTGGTGATCGACCTGAACGTCTGCGTGGGGTGCCACGCGTGCGTGACGAGCTGCAAGGAATGGAATACCTCAGGGCAGGCGGGCAGCCTTTCGGATGTGCGCCCCTACGACGCCGATCCGTCCGGCACCTTCTTCAATCGCGTGCAGACCTATGAGGCCGGGGAGTTTCCGGACTCGGACACTATTCACTTTCCGAAATCGTGTCTGCATTGCGAAGACCCGCCGTGCGTGCCGGTCTGCCCGACCGGCGCGAGCTTCAAGCGCAAGGAAGACGGGCTCGTGCTCGTCGACTACGACAAGTGCATCGGCTGCAAGTATTGCGCCTGGGCCTGCCCTTACGGCGCGCGCGAACTCGACGAAGAGCGCAAGGAGATGACCAAGTGCACGCTGTGCGCGGACCGCATCTATAACGAAGCGCTGCCCGAACGCGACCGCAAGCCGGCGTGCGTGCTCGCGTGCCCGACATCGGCACGTATTTTCGGCGACATTCACGACCCCGAGTCGGAGGCGTCGAAGGCCATTCAGGCGCGTGGCGGCTATCAATTGATGCCGGAGTGGGGCACGAAGCCCTCGAATCATTACTTGCCGCGGCAGAAGACAGCGAGCAGTTGCGCCAGCGGTTCGTGCGGGTGCGGCGGTGGCGGATCGGCGGCTTCGCCCGTCAACATGCTCGATGCGGGCGCGCCGATCGACCTCGTGAGCCTGGCGATCCAGCGCGGCACGCCTGCGATGCAGGTCGCCAGACGGCGCGATGAACGGCGGAACGCGGGCAAGCTCAATCTGGGCGCGTTCGCAACGCGAGTGAAGTCGCTATTCGCGCGCCCGACACCCGCAGCGAACACGGAGATTTGAATGAGACCCGCATTTTCCGTCGTTTTCCTGACCACGCTTTCCGGCGCGGGGCAAGGCCTGTTGATTGCGCTGTTCGGCGTCGAGTTTATCTTGCGGCTGCATCCGGAATGGTCAGCATCGCTGACCGTTTCGCCGCCGTTCTACGTGTTCGGCGCCGGGCTCGCGCTGACACTGGGCGTGCTGGGACTCGTTGCCTCGGTCTTTCATCTTGGGCACCCGGAACGCGCATGGCGCGCGATCGCGATGTGGCGCACCTCGTGGCTTTCGCGCGAATGTCTCGCGCTCCCCCTGTTTCTCGCCACGACGTTCCTTTATGGCGTGGCTCACTGGATGAATTATCCGTGGTCGCTCGCTGTCGGTGCGATTGCCGTGCTGGCGAGCGTCAGTCTTTTTGTTTGCACGGCGATGATCTATGCCTGCCTGCGCTTCCTTCAGGAATGGGCAACGCCGCTCACGCTCGCGAATTTCGTGCTGCTAGGCTGCGCGTCGGGCTTCACGATAGCGACGGCTTGCGCGGCGTGGCTCGCGCCCGGCATCGTGCCCGCGCT
>DATBXG010000142.1:0-2640 GCA_036514415.1 Paraburkholderia sp. | reverse complement strand
CGCGGTGAAGACGATCAAGACCTCGAAGATCGGACAGCTTTCGGGCGGCTCCGCGCTGTACGAGCTGCCGTGGTACATCGTCATTGGCAATCCGGCGGCCGGCAAGAGCAGCGCCGTGCTGAACTCGGGCCTGCAATTCCCCTTTGCCGACAAGCACGACGCCGTGGTGCACGGCATTGGCGGCACGCGCAACTGCGACTGGTTCTTCACGACCGAGGGCATCCTGCTCGACACGGCGGGCCGCTACTCGGTCCACGAGGAAGATCGCAGCGAATGGCTCGGCTTTCTTGGCCTGCTCAAGCGGCACCGCCCCAAGGCACCGATCAACGGCATCATCGTCACCGCGAGCATCGCCGAACTCACGGGCAACCGCCCCGAATTCGCCATCAACCTCGCGAAGAACCTGCGCCAGCGCGTGCAGGAACTGACCGAGAAGCTCGAGGTGTTCGCGCCTGTCTACGTGATGTTCACGAAGGCCGACCTCATTACCGGCTTCACGGAATTCTTCAGCAGCAGCGACCGCCAGGAATACGACCGCGTGTGGGGCGCCACCCTGCCCTACGAGCCCGACGAGAAGCGCGATATCGTCGCGCTGTTCGACGAGCGTTTCGAGGAACTCTACGAAGGCCTCAAGGAAATCAGCATCGCGCAGATGTCGCTTAGCCGCGGCAAGCAGCTCTCGCCGGGACAGTTGAGCTTTCCGCTCGAATTCTCGGCGATCAAGCCGGCGCTGCGCGCGTTCCTCGCCACGCTGTTCGAGAACAACCCGTTTCAGTACAAGCCGATCTTCCGCGGCTTCTACTTCACGAGCGCGCTCCAGGAAGGCGAGACGAACAGCACCGCCGCGCAGCGCATCGCCAACCGCTTCGCGCTTTCGGCAGATGGGCTGCCAAAGCCGCACAGCGCGTTCTCGAAGAACGGCTTCTTCCTGCGCGACCTGTTCTCCAAGGTGATCTTCGCGGACCGGCAAACGGTGAAGCAGTTCGCGAGCCCCGCCAAGACGCGCCTGCGCTACGCCACGTTCTTCGGCTTCGTCGCGGTGCTCGCGCTCGCGCTGGGCGGCTGGACGTGGTCGGCCATCGGCAACCAGCAGCTCGTGGCGAACGTGCAGGCCGATCTCGACAACGTCGAGCGCCTCCAGCAGAACCGCAACGACCTGCAGTCGCGCCTGCAGGCCATGGACATACTCGAAGACCGCATCGAGCAGCTCGAACAGTTCCGCCGCGACCGGCCGCTCGCCGTCTCGCTAGGCCTTTACCAGGGCGACCGGCTCGAACAGCATTTGCTGCAGGAGTATTACAGCGGCGTGCGGCAGATCATGCTGACGCCCGTCTCGCAGAATCTCGCCTCGTTCCTCAAGGACGTGGACGCGCATCCCGAACTGCTCGCGCCGATGTCGCACACGCCCGATTCGGGCGCGGTGCCCGTCTCGGCGCACACGGCGATGGCGGGCGGGAACGGTGGCGGCCTCTATAGCGCGGCCTCGCCGACGAGCGTCGAAGACGCGTACAACGCGCTCAAGACCTACCTGATGCTCTCCGACAAGCGCCACGTCGAAGCCGCGCACCTCACCGACCAGATCGCGCGCTTCTGGCGCGGCTGGCTCGAAACGAATCGCGGCAACATGCCTCGCGACGAGATGATCAAGAGCGCCGAACGCATGATCACGTTCTACCTCGCGCGCGCGTCCGACGACGACTGGCCGATGATCGACGCAAATCTCGCGCTCGTCGACCAGACACGCGAAAACCTGCGCCACGTGGTGCGCGGCATGCCGGCGCGCCAGCGCGTGTACGAAGAGATCAAGGCGCGCGCCTCCACGCGTTTCGCGCCGATGACGGTCGCGCGCATCGTCGGCGACACGAACACCTCGCTGATCGCGGGCAGCTACGCGATTTCCGGCACCTTCACGCGCGAGGCGTGGTTCCAGTACGTGCAGCCCGCGATCCGCGACGCCGCGACGAAGGAACTGCAGGCGAAGGACTGGGTGCTCAACACCTCGGCGCAAGACGATCTCACGCTCGAAGGCAGCCCCGAGCAGATCCAGAAGGCGCTGGTGTCGATGTACAAGACCGAGTACGCACAGAACTGGCAGAAGTTCATGCAGGGCATTGCCGTGCAGGACTTCGGCACGTTCGGCCAGGCCGTCGATGCGATGAATCGCCTGGGCGACCCGCAGGATTCGCCGATCCGCAAGATCCTCGAAACCGCGTACGACCAGACCTCGTGGGACAACCCGTCGCTCGCGAGCGTGAGCATCAAGCGCGCGGAAAGCGGCGTGACCGGCTGGGTCAAGCAATGGTTCTCGCGCATGTCGGGCAACACAACCACGGCCAATCTCGACCTCAACGGGAATCCGGTCGAGCCTTCGATGAGTCCGATCGGCCAGGCGTTCGCGGGGCTGGGCCGCATGGTCGTGACGCACGACAACGCGTCGCTGCTCGGCGGCTACATGGACTCGCTCTCGAAGGTGCGCACGCGTCTGAACGTCATCAAGAATCAGGGCGACCCGGGACCAGGCGCGCGCCAGCTCATGCAGCAAACGCTGGACGGCAACGGCTCCGAGCTTTCCGATTCGCTCAAGTTCGTCGACGAGCAGATGCTCACGGGCTTGACCGACGCGCAGAAGAAGGCCCTGCG
>DATBXG010000141.1:0-2263 GCA_036514415.1 Paraburkholderia sp. | reverse complement strand
ATGCCGCCGCGGCTCGCGCTGCCGCGCATTCAGGAGCAGTCCGAAGCATCGATCGAATGGCTGGGCGCCTTGTTCAGAAAGGCGTCAACGGTTATAGCCGAACCAGGAAAACCGGGCCCGCGATGATTTAAGCGGTTTAGTGGAATGACGGATCGGTGAATGCCGCGGCGCACCTAAAGTCATCGGCGCCCGGCGTGAAATGCGGTGAATTAATGGATTGAACACAGAATAAAATCGATGCCAGCTACCCCGCCGCGACCAGCAGAAATCCGCCACCGCTACGCGCTTGCACACTGCCGAAGTTCATGGATAAATCGGGCTTCCCACAGGAGGAACCCATGACTTTCGCTCACTGGCTGCCGTTCGCAATCGCATCTGCGATTCTCGTCGCGATTCCCGGGCCTACCGTGCTGCTCGTCGTTTCGTATGCGCTTGGCCACGGCCGCCGCTATGCGCTCGCGACCACGGCCGGCGTCGCGCTCGGCGACTTCACGGCGATGACCGCTTCCATGCTCGGCCTCGGCGTGGTCCTCGCGGCCTCCGCCACGCTGTTCTCGGTGCTCAAATGGATCGGCGCGGCGTATCTGGTCTACCTCGGCGTCAAGCTCTGGCGCGCACCCGTTGGCCAAGCCGACACGCCGGATACCTCGGAGACGCGTACCGGCCGCATCTTCGCGCATGCGTATGCGGTCACTGCGCTGAACCCGAAGAGCATCATTTTCTTCGTCGCGTTCGTGCCGCAGTTCATCGATCCGCACCCGGCCGTGCTGCCGCAGATCGTCGTGTTCGAAGCCACCTTCCTCGTGCTCGCGACGCTCAACGCGTTTGGCTATGCGATGCTGGCCGCGGCCGCGCGCAAGGTCGTGCGCAGCCCGCGCGTGCAGCGCGCGGTCAATCGCACGGGCGGCACGCTGCTCATTGGCGCGGGGCTCTTTGCCGCCGCGTGGAGGAAGTCGGCGACATAAACCGCCAGTCAGCACGCCTCGCGCGGGCCGTGGACTGACGTGCCCGCGTGATCATCCGCCGCGCTTCACCGCCATTCCGATGTTATCCCCCGGTTTTCCGGGGCTTATTCAGGTCAACGCCCACACTCGACCAGGGGTTATTCACATCCCCGCTTTTCCCGCCTCGAACCCACGTTGCTATCCCCGCCTTTCGCTTTGCGAAGCGGGCGCACGCGATCCGCTGCATCGCTTGTGATGGTCAGCGAACATTGTTTTCAAGCTTCGGTGTACGCCCAATGCACAAACTGTCGCGTCTTGGCTACAATGCAAGTGCAAACCGCTTGACAACCCGGAGGCTATCGTGATCGAACACGTAATACTGGGCGCGTTTCTGGTCATCCCCCTCGTCATTGTCGTCTTCCTGTTTTCCGACGAAATCCTCGAGGAGCACAGACAACGCGTGCAAGCGGGAGACGGACACCATATGGACTGGCGTCATCCGCTGCGCAGCATCCTGCATCACTGAGCGGGCGCGCACATCGCGCGAATGACCGCGTCGAAACACACGGGAGGCGCTCGTGGATTTCGAGTTCTCCTGGATGGCGTGCTTCGTGTCGTTATTCGTGCTGATGGTGCTCTCCATCGCGCTCACCCTTCTCTGCCCGTCTGCCGGGCGGCGCGGTAGCACGCCGCGCTCACCGGAGGCAGACGCACACGACGGCGAACACGCACGCTGACGGGCCTTGCGCCCGGCGAGCGCGCGGATCCACGCCGCACGTCCCCACGTAATTCGTCGTTACCACTTGCAGCACCTGTATCCGGCAATCGGGCCGACAATCGCTCGCATGTTTTCAGAGGTTCTCAAGGAGAACGACATGCGAAAAATGGCGGCCGTTTTGCTGCTGGCGGGCTGTGCTGTGGCGGCCGGCCCCGCGAGCGCGCACGATCACGGCGGTGACGTGGTGGGAGCGCTGCTTGGCGGCGCATTGATTGGCGCTGCGGTGGGCGCCGTACTGAACAGCGGCCCGGCCGTGGCGTACCCGGCGCAGCCGGCCTATGTGCAGCCCGCGCCGGTGTATGCGCAGCCGGCGCCGGTCTATGCAGTCGCGCCGGCCGGCGCAGCGTGCTATGACCAGTATTCCGGCCGCTACGTGGCCTGCGCGCCGGTGCAGCCCGCGCCGCCGCCGCAGTACGACGACGGCTACGCGCAGCCCGGCTACGGGCCGCAGCCGGTTTATGCCCAGCCCGGCAGCGGCTGGTAATGGACACAGCGGCGTGACGCGGTGACGTGAGACAGCGGCGCGCCGCATCGCATGCGA
>DATBXG010000140.1:0-2498 GCA_036514415.1 Paraburkholderia sp. | reverse complement strand
GGGCGCAGCCGCCAATGCGCGGGCGGCGGACGGCGAGACTGTCGCCCAGATCAAGTCGCGCGGCGTCCTGCGCTGCGGCGTGGGGGAGAACATCCCCGGCTTCGCCACGCGCAACGGGGCGGGCGCATGGGCGGGCCTCGACGTCGATTTTTGCCGCGCGCTGGCCGCGGCCGTACTCGGGAGTCCCGAGCGAGCCGCCTTCGTGCCGTTACGCCCGACCGAGCGCATCCCCGCCCTGGAAGAAGGCGTCATCGACGTGCTGTCCGCCCACGCGAGCTGGACGCTGGAGCGCGAGGGCGCGCTGGGGCTCCAGTTCGCGGGCATCCTGTACTACGACACGCAGGCCTTGATGGTGCGCGCCGCGGACCCTGTTGCGAACGCACCGGACCTGAAGGGCGCCAGGGTCTGCGCGCAGGAGGGCACCTCCAGCCTTGGTCATCTGCGACGCTGGTCGGCCGCGAATCAGCTCGATCTGCAGCCCGTGGTTCTCGCGTCCGCGGCCGAGGTCCGCGCCGCGTTCTTCGCGGGACGCTGCCGGGCATGGACGAGCGACGCGTCCCAGCTAGCCGTGGCGCGTTTCGACGCGCCGGGCGGGGCTCAGTCCTGGACGATCCTTGCATGGGATATCGCCGAAGAGCCGCTCGGGCCCGCCGTGCGGGAAGGCGACGAGACCTGGCTCGCACTCGTGCGCTGGGTCCTCGTCGCACTCGTGAGCGCGGAGCAGCTCGGGCTCACGCGGGAGAACCTCGCGCAGCGCGAGCACGAAGCCGCGGTGCGGACCGCGCTCATGCCGGACACGGAAGTGGACCGCACGCTGGGCGTCGCGCCCGGGTGGATGCTGCGCGCCGTCGCGGCCGTGGGCAACTATGGAGAGATATTCGACCGCAATCTCGGGGCGCATAGTGCGTTCAATATCGGGCGCGGACGCAACCGGCTCTGGACTCAGGGCGGCCTGATGTACGCGCCGCCCGTCCGCTAGACAGCGCGCAGACGCGCAACACGTTCGCAGACCGTCAAGGAGACCGAAGCAGATGGGCACGTTGCAGACCACCATTGTGCTCGCGGTATTTTCCGCGGTGATTCTCGCCATTGCGTTCAATGTGATCGACATGGCGGTGGCGGCGCTGACTGGCGTGTGCGTGCTCATCGTTCCCGGCATCCTCGATCGCAACGACATCGCAAACGCGTTCGGCACCTCCGCGGGACCACTCAGCCTGCTGTTCGGCGGCATGATCGTCGCGCGCGTGCTCAAGACCACGGGGCTATTCGATTTGCTCGGTGACGTTTACCTGCGCGCGACAGCGGGCAGCGGCAAGCGCTTCCTGCTCATGCTGATGGCTGTCGTCGTGCCGCTGTGCGCGTTCCTGCCGAACGCCACCACGGTGGTCCTGCTGGCGCCGGTCATCGTTCGTGTCGCGCGGGCGCTGGATTTCGAGCCCGCCGAGCCGCTCATCCTGACGGCGATCGTGAGCAATTCGGCGGGCCTGCTCACGCTGGTCGGCGACCCGGCGACGTTTCTCGTCGGCAGCGCGATCGGCATGACGTTCGGCGGCTACCTGCAGCGCGTGAGCGCCGCGGGGGTGCTGGCGATCCTCGTGATCGTGCCGTTGCTGCCGCGCCTCATGGGCCCGTTGTGGCACGCACGCCGCGCCTTGCCCGCGCACCTCACGATGACACGTATCGAACGGCCGGTGTATGCCGGCTGCGCGCTCGCCATTCTGGTGGCGATGGTCCTGCTGTTCATCTTCGGCGAGGACCTGCCCACGCGCATCGTGCCGCCTGCGGTCGCGCTCGTTGGCGGCGCGCTCGCGTTGCTGGTGGGCTACGCGGCCCACGTCGAACCCACCGACGACGTGCTGCGCGACATCGACTGGAAGACGCTGATCTTCCTCGCCAGCATCTTCTGCCTGGTTCAGGCCGTGGTGAAGACCGGGCTCCTGCAGATCATGGCGCTGCGCCTGTACGACGTGTTCGGCGTGCAGCTCACGCCGGTTGCGCTCGCGTTGATCGCGGGCATTGGCCTGCTTTCGAGCGTGCTTGCCAATGTGCCCGTCGCCGCTGCGTCGATCGTCATGATCAAGAGCTATCTCGTGGTCGCGCAGGTGGTGCCGGAAGCGGCGCTCTCGGCGCAGTTCACGCAATGGCCGGCGCACGTGTGGCCGGTGTTCATCGCGATGATGTTCGGCGCGACGTTGGGCGGCAACGCTACGCTGATCGGCGCGTCGGCCAATATCGTCGCGGCCGGAGCCAGCGCGCGCGAGGGTGCGCCGATCACGTTCGGCCGCTTCATGCGTTACGGTTTGCCGATCACGCTTTGTCAGCTCGGCGTGGCTGCGTTGTATGTGCTGCTGCTCACGTGGCTGTTGCGTTGACGGCCTGTTCGAAACGTTACCCTTCGGTTCTGACCTGCCCGCCGGCAGCTCTTTCGACCTGAATTGATCTAAATCATGGCCAGGTCCGCACGGCTTGAGAGGCTGTGCGTGTCTATTCGCCCTGCG
>DATBXG010000139.1:0-2839 GCA_036514415.1 Paraburkholderia sp. | reverse complement strand
CAGCCCCGCCCGTTTTGTTTTTTGCGCGGCCGTGTGCGTGTCGATGGACGCAACGCCGCCCGAATGCCTCGCAGATCAAGAGGTGGAATCATCATGCCGAAAAAACGTTCTACTCCGAATCGCAACGTCCAGATCGCCGATCAGATCCAGCGCGATCTGTCCGAGCTGATGCGCGAAGTGAAAGATCCGCGCGTGGGTCTCGTGACGATCCAGAGCGTGGAACTCACGCCCGACTACGCGCACGCGAAGGTCTACTTCACGACGCTCACGGGCGACCCGAAGACCACGCAGGAAGCGCTCAATCACGCTGCAGGCCACCTGCACAACCAGCTCTTCAAGCGCCTGCACATTCACACGGTGCCGACGCTGCATTTCCACTACGACCAGTCGGTCGAGAAGGGCGTCGAGATGTCGCGTCTGATCGACGAGGCCAACGCCACGCGCGCGAAGGACGACTGACGCGGCCAGCATGACTGCATCATCGAAAAAGAATCAGGGCGAGACGCGACCTGACGCGGCCCGACCTGACGCGGCCCGTCCGAAGGTGCCGCGTCGCCTGCTCGACGGCGTGCTGCTGCTCGACAAGCCCGTTGGCCTTTCCAGCAACGACGCGTTGATTCGCGCAAAGCGTCTCTATCGTGTGAAGAAGGCGGGCCATACCGGCACGCTCGATCCGCTTGCGTCGGGCTTGCTGCCGCTGTGCTTCGGCGAGGCGACCAAGTTCTCGCAGGATCTGCTCGACGCCGACAAGACCTATGAGGCGACGATGCGCCTCGGCATTCGCACGGCCACCGGCGACGCCGAAGGCGAGGCGATCGAGACGCGCGAGGTCACGTGCGATGAAGCCCAGGTGCGTGAAGCGATGACGCGTTTTCTTGGCGACATCGTCCAGGTCCCGCCGATGTATTCGGCGCTCAAGCGCGACGGCAAGCCGCTCTACGAGTATGCGCGTGCCGGTCAGACAGTCGAGCGCGAAGGGCGCCAGGTGAAGATCCTTGCGCTGGAGATGCTCGCGTGCGCGCTGCCCGGGGTACCTGAGGTGACGTTTCGCGTGACCTGCAGCAAGGGCACGTACATCCGTACGCTCGCGGAGGACATCGGCGAGGTGCTGGGCTGCGGCGCGCATCTGGTGATGCTGCGGCGCACGGGCGTGGGCGCGCTGACGCTCGAGCATGCGGTCACGCTCGATGCGCTCACTGCTGCCGATGAGCCCGCGCGCGACAGCTGGCTGAGGCCCGTCGATGCGTTGCTCTCCACGTTTCCCGCCGTGACGCTCGGTGCGGAAGCTGCGCGCCGCTTCACCCACGGCCAGCACCTGCCGCTCAACGAGCTGGTGCTCGACCGCGCGGCCTGCGAGGCAGCGGAGCGCGTGCGCGTGTATGCAGAAGATGGGCGTTTGCTTGGCGTCGCGAAGGCCGCGAACGGCGTGCTTGCGCCGGAGCGTCTGGTCGTGAGCGGCGCGGGCTGAGCACCATCCACATCGCGCCCGAAGCTCCCGAAGCGCCCACAGCGCGCAAACAAAAATGGCACGCCGGCGAACAACCGGACGTGCCATTTTGCTATCAACGCCTTCTGTCGCGTCAGCGCAGAAACCTCAGTGCGCCGCCGAAGCCGCCGCGCCCGCATCGGCGCCGCCTGCGCGCTCGGGCCGCGTGACCCAGATGAGTGCGATCAGCACGATGAAGATCACCGAGGAGATCCAGAAGAGATCGTTCACCCCAAGCTGCGCGGCCTGCTGCGAGAGCATCCGGTCGAAGAGTCCGTGCGCCTGCGAGGGATCGAGACCCGCGCTCTGGAACTGCTGCATCGACTGATTGAAGATCGGGTTGGTCGGCGTCGCCACCTCGGTCAGGCGCGCGTGGTGATACGTCGTGCGGTGATCCCATGCCGTCTCGAAGATCGAGGTGCCGATGCCGCCGCACATGATCCGCACGAAGTTCGACAGGCCCGATGCCGCGGGAATGCGGTGGCCCGGCAGACCCGAAAGCGTGATCGACACGAGCGGAATGAAGAGGCCCGCCATGCCGATGCCCTGAATGAGCGTCGGCAGCGTGAGCGCCCAGGTGTCCACGCCCGTGGTGTAGCGCGAGCGCATCCAGAAGCACAGCGCGAACACGACGAAGGCCGTCGTCGCGATATAGCGCGGGTCGGTGCGCGGCAAGATCTTGCCGGTGATCGGCGAAAGCATGATCGCGAAGAAGCCGACCGGCGCCATCACGAGACCTGCATCGGTGGCCGTGTAGCCGATGTCGGTCTGCAGCCACAGCGGCAGCAGCACGAGGTTGCCGAAGTAAAGGCCGTAGCCCACCGAGAGCGCGATCGTGCCGCCTGTGAAATTGCGCCGCGCGAACAGCGACAGGTCGACCACGGGGTGATCGGCGGTCAGCTCCCACACCACGAAGAACGCGAATGCGATCACGGCCGTGAGCGCAAGCACGATGATCGTGGTGGACGAGAACCAGTCCAGATCCTTGCCCTTGTCGAGCATCACCTGGAGCGAGCCCACCCAGATGATGAGGAGCGCGAGGCCCACGCCGTCGATCGGCGCCTTCTTCACGACCGAATCGCGATTGCGGAAGATCGCCCACGTAGCGAGCGCCGCGACGATGCCGACCGGAATGTTCACGTAGAAGATCCACGGCCACGAGTAGTTGTCGGAGATCCAGCCGCCGAGAATCGGCCCGGCCACCGGCGCGATGAGCGTGGTCATCGACCACATCGAGAGCGCCATGGGCGCTTTCGCACGCGGATAGCTCGCGAGCAGCAGCGTTTGCGAGAGCGGGATCATCGGGCCGGCCACGGCGCCCTGCAGCACGCGCGAGGCGAGCAGGAAGGGCAG
>DATBXG010000138.1:0-6696 GCA_036514415.1 Paraburkholderia sp. | reverse complement strand
CAGGCGTGTTGGGTCGCGTGGTGAAACGTCGTCGGCAGGCCGGCGCGCCAGAGCGTGCCGTGCAGCGTTTCGCCCTCCAGCCACTGGGCCACACGCGCGCGCAGCGCCAGCAGCCGTTCGATGTCGATGCCGGTGTCGATGCCCATGTCGGCGAGCATGAACGCCAGGTCTTCGCTGGCAGCATTGCCGCTAGCGCCCGGCGCATGCGGGCAGCCGCCGATGCCGCCGAGCGTGGCGTCGAAGCGCGTCACGCCCGCCTCCAGCGCGGCGTAGACATTGGCGAGCGCGAGGCCGCGGGTGTCGTGAAAGTGCGCGCACCATAGCCGCTCGCCCGCGATCTCGCGGGCGGCTTCGAAAAGCGCGCGCACGGCGGCGGGGTTCGCATAGCCCACGGTGTCGGCGAGGCTCACGCGGTCCGCGCCCGCATCGAGCAGCGCCTGCATGCAGCGCAGCACCTGCGCGGGCTCCACGCGCCCTTGCAGCGTGCAGCCGAACGCCGTGCCGATGCCGCCTTCGATCAGCGTCTTCGCGCCGCTCGCGTCGCGCGCGGCGCGCATGCGCGCCACTTCGGCTACGACTTCCCCGGGCGTCTTGCGCAGGTTCGCGAGGCTGTGCGCCTCGCTTGCGGAAAGCGGCACGAGCATGAGGTGCGCTTGCGCTTCCAGCGCGCGCTCGGCCCCCTTCAGGTTCGGCACGAGCACCGAGACGAAGAGGTCCGGCAGCGTCTTCGCGCAGGCGACGAGTTCCGCCGTGTCGGCGAGTTGCGGCAAGAGGCGCGCGGGTACGAACGAGCCCACCTCGATCTCGCGCTGGCCGGCTTCGTGCGCCGCGCGTATCCACTCGATCTTCTGCTCCGTGGGCAGCACGGTCTGGATGCTCTGCAGACCATCGCGCAAGCCGACCTCGCGGATCACGGCGCGTGTCGGGGCGCAGGTCTGGGCCCATTGGGGTAATGGGGGCATGAAGGTGTCTCCGTTGTTTTCTCCAGCGATGTGCTAACTTTAGGCATTCCGCAAAATACATAAAGCGGTATTTTGGAAGCTCCACGATTCCATTTCGGAAACATACGAAAACCCGGTAAGGAGACACGGTGCGCGATATCGACCTCAAGACCCTGCGCTTGCTGGTGAGCGTTTGCGAGCATGGCAACATGGGCCGCGCCGCGCGCGAGGAGCATATCGAGCCCTCCGCCATCAGCAAGCGCATTGCCCAGCTCGAAACCGAGTTCGGCGTGCCGCTGCTCACGCGCTCGCGCCGCGGCGTGCAGCCCACGGCTGCCGGCGCCGCGCTGCTCGAGCATGCGCGCAGCGTGATCTTCACGCTGGAGCGCGCCGCGAGTGACATCGCCGCGCTCGGCAGCGGCCTCTCGGGCAGCGTGAGCGTGTGCGCCTCGGCCTCCGCGATCGCCGAGGCGCTGCTCGACGATCTCGCCTCGTTCATGGGCCTGCCCGCCTATCAGAACATTCGCGTGAACGTGGAGGAGCGCACGTCGCACGAACTGGTCGAGCGCGTGCGCGACGGCGCGGTTTCGCTAGGCGTGTGCTGGGACAATGTCGAGCTTGGCGGCCTGCAGTCGCGCCCCTGGCGAGAAGACCGCCTCGTGCTCGCCGTGCATCCCGGGCACCCGCTTGCGAAACGGCGCACGATCGCGTTCGAGGAGACGCTCGACTACGAGCACGTGGGCCTCGCGCCCTCCACGGCGGTTCATACGATGCTGCGGCAGTCGGCGGCGCGCAGCGGGCGCACGGTTGCGTATCGCGCGGTGGTGTCGAACTTCGACGCAGCGTTTCGCGTGGTGGCCGCGAATCTCGGCATCAGCGTCGTGCCCGAGGAGGTGAGCAACACCTACCGGCGCATCATGGATGTGCGCACCATTGCGCTTTCGGACGCCTGGGCGCGGCGGCGCTTCATCGTCTGCTTTCGGGCGTTCGACACGCTGCAGCCCGCGGCGCAGCGCATGGTCGAGCATCTCGTGGAGCGGGCGGCGCAGAAAAAGCGCAGCGCAAGAAGCAAGGCGTGACTGCACACACTGTAAGCGCAAGTTCATCATCTCGCGGCACAATAGCGAACCCAACCGGACTGCGAGGAGCACGCGATGGCCCTGCCTTACGGCTTCGTTAAAGCGAAGATTGTCACCGCACCGCAGCTGAAGTCCACGCGGCGGCCACACGAAGTTCAATATCATCTGCACTTCGGCGTAACGGTGGACGGCGCGCAATGGGATATTGCCGTCAACGTGGGCACCACGGATGCGGACGACCTGCTCAAGTACAAGCTCGTGTTCGACTTCAACCACAACGTGCTCCAGACGCTCGAAAACGGGGCCGAGGGCTCGACGGATCTCACGGACACCGGGGCGCTGCCCGCGATCGACTTCGAGCGCAGCGACTTTCTCGCCAACACCGGCGCGTGGCGCAACAGCGACGTGATGGACGGCTCCGACCAGGTGGAGCCCGTCGCCTCGCTGCAGCGCCTGCTGTTGCGCGCGCAACAGTCAGGGCTCGACGTGTACGTGTTTGGCCGCTTTTACAGCGAAGGCGACGGCATGCACGACGTCCACATGAACCAGGGCTCGACCGGCGGGTTCGTCCACCACGCGGGCGACGACGCGAACGACCACAACGACATCTGGCAGGACGGCGCACTGCTGGTGGATCTCGGCGATCCCGAATGGGCCTTGTACGTGGCGGCATTCGACAAACAATATGTGCCGACCGACGATCTCGGCAACCCCACGCCGGATTCGCAGCCGATTGCGTAAACGCAGCGCGGGCGCATCCCGTGATCCGGAATGCGCCCGCGTTGTCGAGCGCGTTCGTGCAGCGATTGAGGCTGCTAAAACGCTCAGAAGTCGATCTTCGCGTTCAGGCTGACCGTGCGCGGATCGCCCGGCGCGATGTAATCGGAGTACTGGAACATCCAGTAGCGCCGATTCGTGATGTTGTCGATCGCCGCGCGCAGCGTCACGTCGTGGCCGCCGATGCGCGTGAAGTAGTTCGCACCGACGTTCACGAGCAGATAGCCGGCCGTCTCCAGATTGTTTGCCGGACGCACCTGCGTGCTGCCCGTGAACTTCGCGTCCGCCGCGAGTTGCAGGCCCGGCACGTAAGGCACGTCATAGCTCACGCGTCCCGCCGCCACGAAGTTCGGTGCGCCGGCCACGCGGTTGCCGTTGAACGACTGGCCCTTCGCGTACCACGTGTCGAGCAGCGTGACGCTGCCCGCCACCTGCCAGCTTCGGCCGAGGCGCACGCTGCCGGCGGCCTCGATGCCTTCGTAGATCGAATTGCCGTCCTGCACGTAGACGTTAGCGCTGTTCGCGTAAGCCGCGCCCCGCTCGATGCGGAACAGCGCCGCCGTCGCGCTCCAGCGCCCGTGCTCGCTCTTGATGCCGAACTCATACTGGCGCGAGCGCAACGGCCGCAGCATCGCGCCGCCGTTCGCGTAGATGCTGTCGACGATCGCGCCCTGCTCCAGCGCCTCGACGTAGCTCGCGTACAGCGTCGTGTTCGGCTCGAGCTTGTACATGAGCGCGAAGGTCGGCGTGAGCACGCCGTTCTGACTGTACTGGGACGTCTTCTCGCCCGTTTTTGCGTAGTTGTTCTGACTATAGTTCGTGTAACGCAGGCCCGCGAGCACCGACCAGCGGCTCGTGATCTCGATCGTGTCGCTCACGAACGCCGACGCCTGCGTGATATCGCTCGCGCGGTACGTTGAGAGGCCGGAGCCCGAGTAGTAGCGCCACGGGTTGGGCTGAAACAGATTGCCGTTGCCAAGCACGGTGTAGATCGAGTTCTTCGCGTAATTGTTGGTCTGGTGCTGGTACGCGCCGCCAATCACGAGTTGATGCGTGAACGGCCCGGTTTTCACCTTGCCCTCGAACATGCCCTGCCAGTAGATGTCCTGATGGGCTTCGTCGCCGTTCCAGCGCGCGTCGGTGTAGTCGCCTGCCTGGTTGAGCAGCGTGAGCGTGCTCTCGTTGCGGTCGCGCGCCGACTTGCTGTAGCTGCCCGAGGTCGTGAACGACCAGTCGGGCGAGATCTGGTAACGCACGCCCGCCGTGTAGAGCTGCAGGTTCGTGTTGATGTGCTGGTCGGTGCCGCCAAGCAGGTTGCTGCCGCCGCTGATCGTCGCGGGCAGGCTCGACGCCGTGTAGCTGCCGGTGTAGATCGCAGGCGTCTGGCCGCTGGAGCGAACGGTCTGATAGAGCGCATTGAACCAGACCTGCAGGTCGCGCGTGAGCTGACCGTCGAGCGCGAGCGAGACCGAGTTGCGGTTGATGTCGCCGGCGTTATAGGTCTTGCCCGCTTCCTTCGTGTAGTTCAGGCGCGCGCCGAACATGTCGTCGGGGCCGAAGCGGCGGCTCAGGTCCACATGCGTGCTCAGCACGCCGTCCATACGATAGCCAACGTCGAGGCTCGTGACCGGGTCCTTGCCCGGCCGCTTCGTCACGTAGTTGACGAGACCGCCCGGCTGCGCGAAGCCGTACATGAAGCCGCCTAGGCCCTTGAGCAGTTCGACGCGCTCCAGTTGCTCATAGGGCATGGTGATGCCGTACGAGATGAACGGATTGCCGTCGATGCGAAAACCGTTTTGCCAGTCGATGGGCAGGCCGCGAATCGTGATGTAGGTGGCCCACGCGTTATATGCGTTGCTGTTGTTGGTGACCGAGGCGTCGCCGGCGAAGACATCGCCGAGCTTGTACACCTGGCGCTCGGCGAGATCCTCGCCCGTCACCACGGTGGTCGAGAACGGCGTATCGAGCTGCGAGCGCGTGCCGAGCGCGCCGCTGTTCACCGGCGTGTTCAGGTTCAGCGGCGAATCGGCGACCTGGCTCGCGCTCACCTTCACGGCGGGCAGCGCCTGATCGGTGCTTGCGGCGGCGTTGCCTGCGGGCTGTGGCGGCGCCTTCTGCGTGGCGCTGGCGGCAGCGCCGTCCTGCGTACTAGCCTGCGCCTGAGTCTGCGTTTGGGTCTGGGCGACAGCGGCCTGAGCCGCTGCAAAAGTGAGCCAGGCCGCAAAATGCAACGGCCGGGGCAGCGTGCGTCGCGCTGAACGCGCGTGTTCTCGATTGTTCATGTCGTTGGGAAGGGTCGTCTCGCCGGTGCGTGCCAATAGTTTCAATGAGACGCATTCTCATTTGCACTGGCGGGCGATATTAACAAACCCTTACGCCTTTTCCTAGGACTTCCCCCTCATTCGTCAGATCTGGCGTATTCCCCGGGAATACTGCGCAAAACGGACGCAAAGCGGCCCGATAACGGCTGCTTTGCGAAAGAATCGCCAGAAATTGTCAGGATTGGACAGTCGCGCGATACGCGGCGCAGGGGTGCTCCTTTGCGCATCCGCGTGCCGGGTCCGCCGCGCCGTCGGTGACCGCCTTGCTGCTCTGCGTGATGCCGGCACCTGGAAATACGTCAGATCGCGACATAAAATACAGGCCCAGTTCGCGCCATTCACGTGGTGACCGCGTATGAAACCCGTTACGTTCCCCGTGCTGATCGTTCTGGCTTCGGCCCCGGCCGCATGGGCCATGGGCCTCACGCCGGCAAACGAAAGCATGGATCTATCCTCTGCCCAGAGCGCGGCGCCGGCCACGTTGCATTGGCCTCCCTCCTCGCCCTCATCCATCCCGCCTGGCATTTCCCGCGCCGCGATGCACACGGAGTCGCAGAAGGACGGCACGTCGTATTTCGAAGCGCTCCCGGGCAGTCATGACAAGCTCGACGACGAAGGCGCGCCCTTGCGCGGCGACCACTTTCACTGGCACCAGCCTTAGCGTTTGCATCCTGCTTCGTTGCGCACGCTAAATCATCAGTTTTCCCTATTATCTGGATCAGCGACCGGCCGATGCGCACGCGCCCCGGCCCTCCGCGCTTACCTGGCAAAAAGCTGGCCGATGTCCTTGAACGCCTTGAATTCGAGCGCATTGCCGCACGGATCGAGCAGGAACATCGTGGCCTGCTCCCCCACCTGACCCTTGAACCGTACATACGGTTCGATCACGAACTGCACGCCAAATGTCCTGAGGCGCTCGGCCAGCGCCTCCCAGTCGCCCCAGCCCAGCACGACGCCGAAATGCGGCACGGGCACGTCGTGGCCGTCTACGGGATTCGTATGGGCGTTCTCCTGCGAGGCGGTTTTAGGATGCTCGTGAATCACGAGCTGATGGCCGAAGAAGTCGAAATCGACCCACTGCGCGCTGGAGCGCCCTTCGGCAAGACCAAATACGCGACCGTAAAAGTCACGCGCGGCCGGCAGGTCATAAACGGGAATGGCGAGGTGAAAAGGCGAAAGCGACATGTGTGTCTCCACGGTGTTCGAAAGCGATCCCGCCATGGTAGACAGGCCGAAGCAAAAACAAAATCAATATATAATTTTCCAATACACAAATAATCTTGATGAATGATACGCGAACTCAGAACCCTCGTTGCCGTGGCGAGAGAAGGCACGTTCGCCGCGGCGGGCCAGAAAATCGGCCTGACCCAGGCCGCCGTGAGTGCACAGATGCAGCGCCTCGAGGCAGAACTGGGCTTCGCGCTGTTCGACCGCGAGGGGCGCGCGGCGCGTCTGAACGCGATGGGCGAGCAGGTCCTCGTCCAGGCACAGGAGGTCATCCGGCTTTATGAAAACCTGAGTTCGAGCGCGGCGGGCCCCGCGGCGACCGGGCGTGTCACGCTCGGCGCGATCGCCTCC
>DATBXG010000137.1:0-4243 GCA_036514415.1 Paraburkholderia sp. | reverse complement strand
CCGCCGATTCGTCCGCCGCGCTCGCCTGCAGATCGGTTTCGTCTGCGAACTGCGAGAGCTGCTGCAGGCCAACGCCAGGCGGGACATCGCTCGCCAGCGCGTCGGCGAGTGCGAAAAGGCGTGCCGTCGCCCGCGCGTGGTGCCGCGCGAACTGCTCCGCGGCGCGCTGCGCCTCGCTTTCGCGCGTGAGCCGCTGCGCCTCGGCGACCGGCGCCCGCCAGTGTGCGAGCGATCGCACGAGCGCCTGGCGCCGCGCCTCGAGCCCGCTGCGCTCGACGTGCTGCCAAAGCAAGGGACCAAGCGCGCACACGCACCCGCCGAGCGCCGCAGCGAACCATTCGAGCAGCCGGCGGCGACAGAGCCTGCGGATGGCGCGTTGCCGCCAGGGCAGCAGATTGAATCCGCCGATGGCGCGTCGCGGGACCCCGCGCGTGGCGCGCGCGAGCGTCATTCCCCCACCCCGCGCAGCGCGAGCCCGAACGCCACCGCACACGCCGGGTCATGCAGAAGCGTTGCGGCGAGCGGCCGCTCGATATCGGCAAGCGGCCCGCATTCGAAGGGCAGAACCGGCGCCCCCAGCGCGTCGCCAATGTCGGCCAGCGAGAAGTTCACGCCGCGCAGCATGGCGAGCTCGCCCGAGACCTGCACGCAGCCGGCCTGCTCGCCGCCGACCAGGTCGCGCAGCGCTTCAGGGAGATCGGCATGTTCGAGCGCGGGAAAGCGCATGTGCCGGATGACCGCATCGTCGACGAGATACCAGCCATGCACGCCTTCAGGGCCGACCCAGAGCGCCACCCAGGGCTCCAGCGGCGGCAGCTCGTACACTGCCGCGTAGCGCATGGCGCGCAACGCGGCGTGCGCCTCGTCGTCCACGGCGCACAACGTGATGCCCGCCATCGCCGCGCATTCGATGCGCGACTCCAGATGCTGCCGTGCCGTTGCCGCGATGCTCACCTGCACCTCGGGGCTGCGAGGCGTAGCCGGCAGCACGTTCCAGTCGACCGCCAGCTCGCCGCGCTCGATGCCCGCCACGCGTTCCGCCTCAGCCAGCACGAACGGCTCGAGCCCGGCGTGGATGCCCGAGTCGTCGATCGCGGCCGCCGGCGCGAGGCGCGCGAGCGGCACCGTCGCGACGAGCGTCGCGCTCGTGGGCAGCGCCATCGCGCAACGCATCGATGCCGCGGCGCAGGCGCGCGGCAACTCGCCGAACACGCTGCGCAACGCTTCGACGACCGCCGCACGATCGACGATCTCCACGCCCGCCATCACTTCGCGCGCAAGCGGCGCGCCCGCCAGCCATTCGAGACGGACCGGACCCGCTCCGACAATGCGCTGGCTCAACACCACCAGCGTGACGTTACGCGCGCCCAGATCCACGCCGGCCGCAAAGCGGCGCGCCCCCAACAACACCGGATTCCCGAACCCCATTGCATTCCTCCCGGACGTCCGCGCGCCGCAAACCGTTCGCAGCGCGTCGATGGAGAAATTGTGCGAACCGGCGCCGGGCGCGAATACTCGGCCTTACGGCCAACGTTCGGCGCGGGCGCTATTCATGTGCGTGGTGCGCGTCTACAGTGCGAATATCGATAGAAGCGTCGACTGAAGCATCGACAAAAGCGCCGGCAGAAGCGTCGGGTTGCGCGCTCCCATGGATCCGCCGATGTAAGCATCTCGAAAGCACGAAGAGGGGCGGCGGCTATAATCGCGGGACCGTTTTTCTGGTGTTCGTATGCAAGATCAGCTTCCTCCGTCCGTACCGCCTTCCACGCCGCCCGAACCGCCCAGGCGGCGCAAGCGCCCGTGGTGGGCAACGCTGCTGATCGCCTTTTTCGGCCTCATCTTCGCCGGCGTGGTGAGCGTGGCGCTGGTGCTCGGCTATGCGCTCGTCGTAGCGACGCCGAACCTGCCGTCGCTCGACGCGCTCACCGACTATCGGCCGAAGGTGCCGCTGCGCATCTATACGCGCGACCACGTGCTGATCGGCGAATTCGGCGAGGAGCGGCGCGACGTCGTCCATTTCCGGGACGTGCCCGCCAACCTCAAGAACGCCATCCTCGCGATCGAGGACGCGCGTTTCTACGATCACGGCGGCGTCGATCTCGCCGGCATCGCGCGTGCGGGCATCGTCGCGCTCACCAACGGCCACGCCACCCAGGGCGCGAGCACGATCACCATGCAGGTGGCGCGCAACTTCTTCCTTTCGAGCGAAAAGACCTACACGCGCAAGATTTACGAGATGCTGCTCGCCTACAAGATCGAGTCCAGGCTGTCGAAGGACCAGATTCTCGAGGTGTACATGAATCAGATCTATCTCGGCCAGCGCGCGTACGGCTTTGCAAGCGCCGCACGCGTGTATTTCGGAAAGGATCTGAAAGATCTCACGCTCGCCGAATGCGCGATGCTGGCCGGGCTGCCCAAGGCGCCCTCGGCCTACAATCCCGTCGTCAATCCGAAGCGGGCAAAGGTGCGCCAGGAGTACATCCTCCAGCGCATGCTGGAGCTGGGCTACATCACGCAGCAGCAGTACGACGAAGCGGCGGCGCAGCGGCTCGTCGTCAAGGGCGCGGGCAAGGAGTTCAGCGTCCACGCCGAGTACGTCGCGGAAATGGTGCGGCAGATGATGTACGCGCAGTACCACGAGGAGGCCTATACGCGTGGCCTGAACGTCGTCACGACCATCGACTCGGCCGATCAGGCGCTCGCCTATCAGGCGCTGCGCAGGGGGCTCATGGACTACGAGCGGCGTCACGGCTATCGCGGGCCCGAGGCGTTCATCGACCTGCCATCCGACACCGACGAACGCGAGCAGGCCATCGACGACGCTCTCGTCGAGCACCCCGACAACGGCGAACTCGTCGCGGCGGTGGTGACCGCCGCGAACCCGAAAGAAGTGCGGGCGACGTTCATGGACGGCAACACCGCCAGCATCACCGGCGACGGCCTGCGCTTCGCGCAGTTCGCGCTGAGCCCGCGCGCGCAGCCTTCGCAGAAAATCCGGCCGGGCGCGATCATCCGCGTGGCGCGCAACAACGCAGGCGAGTGGTCGATCACGCAGTTGCCGCAGATCGAAGGCGCGTTCATCTCGATCGTGCCGCAGGACGGCGCGATCCGCGCGCTCGTGGGCGGCTTCGACTTCAACAAGAACAAGTTCAACCACGTCACCCAGGCGTGGCGCCAGCCGGGCTCGAGCTTCAAGCCGTTCATCTACTCGGCGTCGCTCGACAAGGGGCTCGGGCCGGCCACCGTCATCAACGACGCGCCGCTCTTCTTCAGCGCAGCCGAAACGGGCGGCCAGCCGTGGGAGCCGAAGAACTACGGCGGCGGCTTCGACGGCCCGATGTCGATGCGCACGGCGCTCATGAAGTCGAAGAACCTCGTGTCGATCCGCATCCTCAACCATATCGGCACGAAGTACGCGCAGCAGTACATCACGCACTTCGGCTTCGATGCCGACCGGCACCCCGCCTACCTGCCGATGGCGCTCGGCGCGGGTCTCGTCACGCCGCTGCAGATGGCCGCCGGCTACTCGGTGTTCGCGAACGGCGGCTATCGCGTGAATCCGAATCTGATCGCCGAAGTCACCGACCAGCGCGGCATGGTGGTCGCACAGGCGCGGCCGCTCGTGGCCGGGCAGAACGCGCCGCGCGCCATCGACCCGCGCAACGCGTACATCATGTACAGCCTGCTGCAAAGCGTCGCCCAGCGCGGCACGGGCGCGAAGTCGAACGTCCTCAAGCGCACCGACCTGGGCGGCAAGACCGGCACGACCAACGACTCGCGCGACGCGTGGTTCGCGGGCTTCCAGCACACGCTCGCCGCCATCGCGTGGATCGGCTACGACAACCCGCGCAGCCTCGGCGACAAGGAAACGGGCGGCGGCCTCGCGCTACCGGTGTGGATCGACTACATGCAAAAGGCGCTCAATGGCGTGCCCGAGTACAAGATGGCGATGCCCGACGGCATCGTCACGCTCGGCGACGAGCTCTACTACGCCGACGCCACGCCGGGCCACGGCTTCGTCTCGACGGTGGGCATCAGCCAGGCGGCGCTCGAGGCATCGGCGAGCGGCGCGCCAGGCGCTGAAGATGCGGGCGCCGCGCCTACCCCCGAGCACGTGAACGCGAAGGAAAAGGAAGACATCATGAATCTGTTCCGCGGGCACTAAGGCTCGCCGCAACGGTGGCAATGAAAAACGGGCGCCAGCTTTTCAACTGTGAACTGGCGCCCGTTTCTTTTACGAACT
>DATBXG010000136.1:0-2833 GCA_036514415.1 Paraburkholderia sp. | reverse complement strand
TCCTGAGCGGCCTTCACCACATCGGCGAGACCGATGATCGAAACGAGCGCCGTGGCCTTCACGAGCACCTGCCAGTTGTTGCCGATGCTCGGCAGCGCGAAGCGCATCATCTGCGGGAACAGGATGCGCGTGAACACGCGCGTGGAACTCATGCCGTAGGCGAAGCCCGCTTCGATCTGCCCGCGCGGCACGGCGAGAAACGCGCCGCGGAAGGTCTCCGTGAAGTACGCGCCGTAGATGAAGCCGAGCGTGATGACGCCGGCCACGAACGGATCGATGTCGATCTGGTCCATGCCCATCATGTCGGTCGCGTCGTTGAGCCAGATCTGGATGCTGTAGAACAGCAGCAGCATGAGCACGAGGTCGGGCACCGCGCGAATGAGCGTGGTGTACATCGTGCCGACGCGCGAGAGCACGCGGTTGGGCGAAAGCTTCGCCGCGGCGCCTGCGAGCCCCAGCAGAAACGCCGCGCCGAGCGAGAGCACGGCGAGCTTGATGGTTTCCCACGTGCCCGCGAGGAGCAGCGGGCCGAAGCCTTGAAAGACCATGGAAGGGTGACCTCCGTCAATGCAGGTGGAGACAGCAGCGCTTAGCCGCCGTACACGTCGAAATCGAAATACTTCGACTCGATCTTCTTGTACGTGCCGTCCTTGATCATGTCGGCAATCGTCTTGTCGATCTTCGCCTTGAGGTCGGCGTCTTCCTTGCGCAGGCCGATCGCGGCGGCGCCCGTGGGGATTGCCTCGCCGGCGAACGCAAAGCCTGCGCCGCGCGACGTCTTCAGGAAGCCGAGACTGGCCTGCACTTCGTCTTGCAGCGCGGCTTCGAGGCGTCCCGACTTCAGGTCCATATAGACCTGGTCCTGGTTCTGGTAGGCAATGACGTTGACCCCCTTGGGCGCCCAGTTCTGCTTCGCGTAGGTCTCCTGAATCGAACCTTGCTCGACGCCCACGGTCTTGCCCTGCAGCGACGCGACGGTCGGCTGCAGCGGCGAACCCTGCTTCGCGACGAGGCGCGTAGGCGTGTTGAAGAGCTTGGCCGAGAAGGCGATCTGCTGCTCGCGCTGCGGGGTGATCGTGAGCGCGGAGAGTGCGCCGTCGAACTTCTTGGCCTTGAGGCCCGGAATCATGCCGTCGAAGTCCTGCTCGACCCACACGCACTTTGCGTTCAGGCGCCGGCAGATTTCATTGCCGAGGTCGATGTCGAAACCGACCAGCTTGCCGTCGGTCGCCTTCGATTCGAACGGCGCATAGCTCGCGTCGGTGCCGAAGCGGATCGTGGACCAGTCTTTCGCGTACGCGCCACCGGCAGCAAGGGCGAGGGCGACACACAAGGCAAGTTTCTTCATGAAGTCTCCAGTAAAAATGATTGGCACCCGTGCGGGACTAGCGCCTGTGTCCGGTCATGTTCTGGCGGTTTGGCGCGGCAAGTTGTCTATACAATTATCGATACCTCGGAAAGGCAGGCAATCGGTGTTATCACCTGGGGGATTCCACTGTGCCGCGATCGAAAGTTGCCGTAAATCAAGCGTCAGGAAGCGGTGATGAGGGTATACGTGGAGCAGATTAAACTTGTATAGACAAGCTCGGTTGGGTAATCTGCTCTCACCTTGTACAGACAACTCTGACACTGCGATGAACATCAAACTGACCCCCGGCTATCTGACCCTCCCGCAACTCCGCCAGATCGCGCGTTCCGCCGAAAACGGCGGTGTGAAGCTCGAACTCGATCCGGCCAGCTTCGCGGCCATCGACGCGGGCGCGCGCGCCGTAGCCGAGATCACGGCGAAGGGCGAGCCCGCGTACGGCATCAACACCGGTTTTGGGCGTCTGGCCAGTACGCATATCCCGCGCGACCAGCTCGAACTCCTGCAGCGCAATCTCGTGCTGTCGCACGCCGTGGGCGTGGGCGAGCCGATGGAGCGTCCGGTTGTGCGCCTCTTGATGGCGCTGAAGCTGTCGAGTCTCGGCCGCGGCCACTCGGGCATCCGCCGCGAAGTGATGGACGCGCTCATCACGCTCTTCAACGCCGACGTGCTGCCGGTGATTCCGGTGAAGGGTTCGGTGGGCGCCTCGGGAGACCTCGCGCCGCTCGCGCACATGTCGGCGGTGCTGCTCGGCATCGGCGAAGTGTTCATTCGCGGCGAGCGCGCCAGCGCCGAAGCGGGTCTCGCCGCAGCCGGCCTCAAGCCGCTCGCGCTCCAGGCGAAGGAAGGTCTCGCGCTGCTCAACGGCACGCAGGCCTCCACGGCGCTCGCGCTCTACAACCTGTTCGCGATCGAAGACCTGTACCGCACGGGGCTCGTTTCCGGCGCGCTGAGCGTCGATGCAGCAGCCGGCTCGGTGAAGCCGTTCGATGCGCGCATCCACGAACTGCGCGGCCATCGCGGCCAGATCGAGGCGGCCGCTGCGTACCGCACGCTGCTCGAAGGCTCGGCGATCAACCTCTCGCACCGCGACTGCGGCAAGGTCCAGGACCCGTACTCGCTGCGCTGCCAGCCGCAGGTGATGGGCGCGTGCCTCGACCAGATGCGCCACGCGGCGCAGGTGCTGCTCATCGAGGCCAATGCAGTCTCGGACAACCCGCTGATCTTCCCGGAAACGAACGAGGTGCTCTCGGGCGGCAACTTCCACGCGGAGCCGGTGGCCTTCGCCGCCGACAATCTCGCGCTGGCCGCCGCCGAGATCGGCGCGCTCGCCGAGCGCCGCATCGCGCTGCTCATCGACGCGACGCTCTCGGGCCTGCCGCCTTTCCTCGTGAAGGACGGCGGTGTGAACTCGGGCTTCATGATCGCGCACGTGACGGCGGCCGCGCTCGCCTCGGAGAACAAGAC
>DATBXG010000135.1:0-4063 GCA_036514415.1 Paraburkholderia sp. | reverse complement strand
CGCCATGACAGCGGCACGCCGATGGCCCTGACACAGGCGCTGGCAAAGGCCGTAGAGGGGTCGCATTTCGTGGTGCTCGATGCAGCGCATCTGGCCCCGGTAGAGGAATCGCACCGATTCACCGCGTTGCTCGAAACGTTTCTCAAGCAGTTGGTCTAAGTAGTTCGAATCAACGGCAGTAAGGCAGTGGCAGCAGACGCAGTTGAGAAGTGAAGTAAAAAAGGGAGAGCAGTCCACATAAGAGGTGATGCGGGACCCACCCCTTGAATTCCAGAACGAACGCTCCATGTATTGACCGAGAGGTCAGGGAGCACAGGAAAAAGGAGTGTCGCCATGCAAATGATCTACAACAGCCCCAACTATTGCGTCGTCGAGTTTCCACCGCAGGACGGCCACAGCGCCATGCGCGCTGGCGGCTACGAGATCGTCGACAAGAACGCGCGCCGCGAGATCTTCATCGACGGCGCGATGGCGGCACGTTTTCGCGAAGACGTGCAAAAGCTCATGGATGCAGAACAAGGGCTCGACGAAGTCGACGAATTCCTCGGACAGTTCGACAGCCTCATGCAGCAACCCGTCGTGCTTCACTGACGCTCGCGCACGCAGCGGCACTCAGCGCACAGCGTCATTCACATGAAACCCCGTCCGGCTTGCCGGGCGGGGTTTTCTTTTGGCGCCTGCGCCGGTGCCTCTCCAGCCAGCGGGCGCCCCCGGCTGCGGCTACAATGTGAGGTTTCCCAGCTCAACCGGCTCCACGCCCGTCCGCGACCCATGAACCAGCCTGCAGCCCTTGCCTCGCACCCCGCCGGGGACGCCAAATACACGCGCGGCGCAGCGCTTCCCGCGCTGCTCGCCTCGCGCATCCTGATCCTCGACGGCGCGATGGGCACGATGATCCAGCGCTACAAGCTCGACGAAACCGCATACCGCGGCGAGCGCTTCAAGGACTACCCGCGCGACATCAAGGGCAACAACGAGCTGCTTTCGCTGACGCAGCCGCAGATCATCAGCGAGATTCACGAGCAGTACCTCGCGGCGGGCGCGGACATCATCGAGACCAACACGTTCGGCGCGACCACCGTGGCCCAGGACGACTACGGCATGGGCGATCTGGCCGTCGAGATGAACGTCGAGTCGGCGAAGCTCGCACGCGCCGCGTGCGACAAGTACTCGACGCCGGCCAGGCCCCGCTTCGTCGCGGGCGCGATCGGGCCGACGCCGAAAACGGCGAGCATCTCGCCCGACGTGAACGATCCGGGCGCACGCAACGTCACGTTCGAAGAGCTGCGCCGCGCGTACTACGAGCAGGCGAAGGCGCTGATGGACGGCGGCTGCGACCTCTTCCTCGTCGAGACGATCTTCGACACGCTCAACGCCAAGGCCGCGCTCTTCGCGCTCGACCAGCTCTTCGAAGACACGGGCGAGATCCTGCCGGTCATGATCTCGGGCACCGTCACCGACGCCTCGGGCCGCATTCTCTCGGGCCAGACCGTCGAGGCGTTCTGGAACTCGCTGCGCCACGCGAAGCCGCTCACGTTCGGCCTGAACTGCGCGCTCGGCGCGGCGCTCATGCGTCCGTACATCGCCGAGCTTGCGAAGCTGTGCGACACGTATGTCTCGTGCTACCCGAACGCGGGCCTGCCCAACCCGATGAGCGACACGGGCTTCGACGAAACGCCCGCCGATACGTCGGGACTGCTCAAGGAATTCGCGAGCGCCGGTCTCGTGAACGTGGCGGGCGGCTGCTGCGGCACGACGCCCGAACACATCGCCGCCATCGCGAAGGCGCTTGCCGACATCAAGCCGCGCCGCTGGCCCGGCCAGTATCGCGACGCCGCCTGACGACAAGCTCGCTAGCCCCCGCTCACACCCGACAACATACGATCCGGTCCCACGCCATGACTGACCATACCCTGCGCCTTTCCGGCCTCGAACCCTTCAACGTGACCGAAGGCACGCTGTTCATCAACGTGGGCGAGCGCACGAACGTGACCGGCTCGAAGGCATTCGCGCGCATGATCCTCAACGGCCAGTTCGACGAGGCGCTCGCCGTCGCGCGCCAGCAGGTCGAGAACGGCGCGCAGGTCATCGACGTCAACATGGACGAAGCCATGCTCGACTCGAAGGCGGCGATGGTGCGCTTCATGAACCTCATCGCCTCCGAGCCCGACATCGCGCGCGTGCCGATCATGATCGACTCGTCGAAGTGGGACGTGATCGAAGCGGGCCTGCAATGCGTGCAGGGCAAGGCCATCGTCAACTCGATCTCGCTCAAGGAAGGCAAGGAGCAGTTCGTGCATCACGCTAAGCTGATTCGCCGCTACGGCGCGGCGAGCGTGGTGATGGCGTTCGACGAGCAGGGCCAGGCCGACACGTTCGCGCGCAAAACCGAGATCTGCAAGCGCTCCTACGACATCCTCGTGAACGAAGTGGGCTTCCCGCCCGAGGACATCATCTTCGACCCGAACATCTTCGCGGTGGCGACGGGCATCGAGGAGCACAACAACTACGCGGTGGACTTCATCGAAGCCACGCGCTGGATCAAGCAGAACCTGCCTTACGCGAAGATCAGCGGCGGCGTGTCGAACGTGTCGTTCTCGTTCCGCGGCAACGACCCGGTACGCGAGGCGATCCACACCGTGTTCCTCTACTACGCCATTCAGGCGGGCATGGACATGGGCATCGTGAACGCGGGCCAGCTCGGCGTGTACGCGGACCTCGACGCCGACTTGCGCGACCGCGTGGAAGACGTGGTGCTCAACCGCCGCGCCGACGCAACCGACCGTCTGCTCGAAGTCGCCGACAAGTTCAAGACCGGCGCCGCGAAGAAGGAAGAGAACCTCGAGTGGCGCAACCAGGACGTGGAAAAGCGCCTTGCGCACGCACTCGTGCTCGGCATCACGAACTTCATCGTCGAGGACACCGAAGAAGCGCGCGTGAAGATCATGGGTGCCGGCGGCCGCCCGATCAACGTGATCGAAGGCCCGCTCATGGACGGCATGAATATCGTCGGCGACCTGTTCGGCCAGGGCAAGATGTTCCTGCCGCAGGTGGTGAAGTCGGCGCGCGTGATGAAGCAGGCCGTGGCGCACCTCATTCCGTTCATCGAGGAAGAAAAGCGCCTGCTCGCCGAATCGGGCGCCGACGTGCGCGCGAAGGGCAAGATCGTCATCGCGACCGTGAAGGGCGACGTGCACGACATCGGCAAGAACATCGTGTCGGTGGTGCTCCAGTGCAATAACTTCGAAGTGGTCAACATGGGCGTGATGGTCCCGTGCAACGAGATCCTCGCGAAGGCAAAGGTCGAAGGCGCGGATATCGTCGGCCTCTCGGGGCTGATTACGCCGTCGCTCGAGGAAATGGCCTACGTCGCGAGCGAAATGCAGCGCGACGACTACTTCCGCATCAAGAAGATTCCGTTGCTGATCGGCGGCGCGACTACCTCGCGCGTGCATACGGCCGTGAAGATCGCGCCGCATTACGAAGGGCCGGTCGTGTACGTGCCGGACGCGTCGCGTTCGGTTTCGGTGGCGTCGAGCCTGCTTTCGGATGAAGGCGCGACGAAGTTCATCGACGACCTCAAGACCGACTACGACCGCATTCGCGATCAGCACGCGAACAAGAAAGCGCAGCCTCTGGTGACGCTCGAAGAAGCGCGCGCGAACAAGACGAAGATCGACTGGGCGAATTTCCAGGCGGTGAAGCCGAAGTTCATCGGCCGCCGCGTGTTCAAGAACTTCGACTTGAACGAACTCGCGAACTACATCGACTGGGGTCCGTTCTTCCAGACGTGGGATCTCGCCGGTCCCTATCCGCAGATCCTCAACGACGAGATCGTGGGCGAGTCTGCACGCCGCGTGTTTTCCGACGCGAAGTCGATGCTTTCGCGCCTGATTCAAGGCCGCTGGCTGCAGGCCAACGGCGTAGTCGCGCTGTTGCCCGCGAACACGGTGAACGACGACGACATCGAAATCTACACCGACGAATCGCGCAGCGAAGTCGCGCTCACGTGGCGCAACCTGCGCCAGCAGTCGGTGCGCCCCGTGGTGGACGGCGTGATGCG
>DATBXG010000134.1:0-9372 GCA_036514415.1 Paraburkholderia sp. | reverse complement strand
GAGCCCCACGCGCGCGATCACGCCGATCGCCACGCCCACCACGGCGATCACGCCGAACACGATGAGCGAAATGCGAAAGCGCTGCGTGGCGGTGTCGGCGTCGTGCTGCTGGCGCGCGCCCTGCCAGTCCTCGAGCGCGTCGATCGCCTTCGCATAGGCGCCATAGTAGCGGTCGGCGGTTTCGCCCTGGATCGTGCGGAAGGTGTTGAAGTCGTTGTCGACGAGCGCCTTGTACTCGGGCTCGATCGCCTGTGAGACGAGCGCCTCGCGCGCGCTGCTCACGGCCTGGGCGAGGCGCGCCTCTTCGGGGTCGTCGAACGGGCCGGCGCTGTAACGTGCGAACTCCTTGTTCGAATTCACGAGCACCTTGTGCGCGGCTTCGAGCAAGCCGTCGGTGGATTTGCCGACGCTGAAGAGCGTCTCGTAGCCGCCGAGCGCGAGGCGCACCTGGAGCAGGCGCTCGGAACTGCTCTTGAGGGCGTCGAGCGACTGCGCGCCGCGCTGGGCGTCGTGCAGGCTGTCGTTGGTGATCTTGAGCGCACCATACGACACGCCGATCACCGTCAGCAGAAACGCGACGAAGATGCCGATCACGAGCGTAAGCCCACGGCGAATGGTGATATTTCCGAGCATGAGATCTCCGTAGCGTTCTTTTTTGTCTTCCAGCCGATGCGAACCTGCGCGGCGCGACCTGCGCGGCCCGACGCAACTTCGCACCTCGTTTCGGGTATCGGCAAACGGCCGGCGGCGCTGCATAGGGAGAATCCATGATGCCCAGAGGACTACGCGGGTTCGGGCGGCGCCTCGTGTCGATGCGCGGGTCTCAGGCTCGAGCCGCGCAGAAATGACGAAGGGCAAGGCGTTGCGCCTTGCCCTTTTCCATGATCCGGCGTTTTTTGCCGGAACGCTGTCTGGTTTGAATCCGCCTAGATGTTCAGGCGCGAGACCTTGGTGCCCGCCAGCGAAACATCGGCCATCAGCCCCGCGTTGGTAAGCACGAAAACTTCGACCGGGTGCGTGGCCGTGTTGGTGTCGATCACGCCGTTGGCGCCCACGGTCACGAGCGCGACCGAAGCGTCGGCGCCCGCTGCCCAGCCGTCCGTCGCGCGGAATTTGTCGAGCGAGTCCTGCGTCATGAAGGCGAAGATCAGCGCCTTCGACTGGGCGCCGGCCTGCAGGCCGAACGAGCCCGACACGGTGCTGTAGTAGCCCACCGTTGCGCCGCCCACGCGCAGCGCGCCCTCGCCATACTGCGCGCCGACGATGAAGCCAGCCTGCAACACCTCCGGGAACACCAGCACGCCGCGCGACTTCGCAATGAGTTCGTGCGAGCCCTTCACGGTTGAGAAGAGCCGCGACAGGGTGCCGTCCACTGACGCGTCGATCGACTGCCGCCTGGACATGTTGGTCGCTGCGTTTGCATTCGAACCCGTCGTCGTGGTGCAGCCTGCGAGCGTGAGACCGCCCGAGGCCAGCGTCACCGCCGCCGTTAGCATGAAGTTGCGTCGTTGCATTTGGTTATCTCCACACGAATGAGAGTGCGAGGAAGTCGCAGCAAGCTATATGCCCGACCTCTCCGCGTGCGTTGGCCAAAGCCCGCTTCGGGCGACACAGCCACGTCGCCGTGGCTTGATTGTGCCCGAATTACGCGTGGAGCGTATGTCAGCTAACCATGGACCATGCCGGCGATCGCGCCGTCGTTACCGACGGCGGACCGCCGCTCAGGGTCGAGCGGGCCGCCAGGACGCGTCGGGATCGAATGACTTGATCGCTGCTGCCGTTTGCGCGCCGTTCGGCCCGAGGTTCTTCTGATAAACCTGGCCGTCCTGGTTGACGATGAAGCTCATCACCCCGGTCTTGCCGTACTGCGCCGGCCAGGCCACGAGCGCAAAGCCGCCGCTCAGCTCACCGTTTTCGAGGTAGCTGCGCGCACCACCGCTAGCGTGCGGCCCTTGCGCGGTGAGAATGCGGAAGTGATAGCCGTGATACCCCTCCTTCGGCGTGATCTTCGCGTTGTGCGGCATGGCTTCCGCAAGCGGCCCGAGCGGACTCTCGGTGTCGCCTGGCTGAACCGGCCAGTAGAGCCCGTCGTGCGTGCCTGGCGTGCTCACGAAGCGCTGCGCGTAGTGCTGCGTGAGCTTGCGATAGTCGTTCTGCGCGTCGACGTAGGCAAGCGAGGTGAGCATGGCCGCTCGCTCGTTACGGCCGATGCGGCGCGTGAAGATTTCGCCCGCGCCTTCACGCGGATCGAAATGCCAGCCCTTGCCCGACTGCACGATGGGGATGGGCAGCGTCCAGCCGCTGTCGCCCACCTCGACGTGAGCGCTCGCTTTGCCCGCCACGGGTTTGTCGTCGGGCACGACGCGATGGCCCTTGGCCCAGGCGCCCAGATAGTCGTCGATATCCTCCTGGCCGATGTTCCGCGTCGGGATGAACTGCTGGAAATCGCTGCCGAGCACGTGCTTCATGGCGCCCTCGTCGTTGGTCGCGAGCGCGTCGGTGAAGGCGTTTGCTGCGGCCTCGGGCGTGGCATACACGGCCTGGGCCCAGGCGGCGCCCGCTCCTGACCACTGCGCCGGCAGCAGCGCGGGCGCGGCAAAGAGCGCGAGGGCCGCGCCAAACGCGAGCACAGCGCGCGACGAGGCGAGGCGCGCGAAGTCATCGGGCAGACGGCGTGTGTGAATACGGATCATCACTGGACTCCTCATGAGATTCAACGTTACCGGCGGCCGATGTGAGCGCCGCCACCCAGCCGCCCGCCACCACCGCCCGCGCCGGCGCCGAAGCTGTGGCCGCCGCCATTGAATCCGCCGCCGCTCTGGTATGCCTGACGGCTTTCCTGGCCGCGCATCTGGTCGGCGCGCGCGTTGCCGCCATCGCCCGCGCCACGCAACGCGTTGTCGCGGTTCGTGTTCTGCGCGCGGTTGTTGAGGTCGTTCGTGCGGCTCGCGTTCTGCGCACCGGGCTGGGCACCGGTCTGGGCGCGATTGTTGAACTCGTTGGCGCGATTGCCGTTCGCCGCGTTGGCGGCGTTCGCGGCGTTCGTATTCGGCCTGCCGCCTTCCTGGATGCCTTGCACGCGCTGTTGGGCGTTACCGCTCATGTTCTGCCCGGTGCGGTTCTCCAGGGTCTGCATGGCCTGCGTGCGCGACTGGTCGTAGCCGCGGTACTGGTTGCGCTGGCCGTTGAGATTCGCGTTGCTGAGATTCTGCTGGGTCCGCTGGACGCTTTCGTTGTGATTCCAGTTCGCCGTCGTGGTGTTCGTATTGATGCGGTTGTTGACGTTGATGTTGTTGTAGCGATTGACGTTGACGTTCACGTTGTTGGTACCCCAGTTGACGCCGCCCCACAGCGAGTTCGCGACGGCCACGCCCGCACCGAACGCAAGCCCGCCCACGAAGGCGGTGGCCATGGCATAGCCCGGAGGCGGCGGCATGTACACCGGCGGATAAGCCGGATACGGCCACGCGCCATACACTACCGTCGGGTTATAGGTCGGCACATAGACGACTTGCGGATTCGTCGGCTCGATCACGATGGTTTGCGTAGTCGAGCCGCTCGAAGCCGGCTGCACCACGACCTGCTGCTGCTCGTTGGACTTGAGGTTGCCGGCCTTCTGCGCCTGCACGCGCAATCGCTGCACGGAATCCATCACGTCGTTCGACTGCGCGAGAAACGCGTTGCCGATCTGCTGAACCCATTCCGGCTTCGAGGCCATGGTGGCGAGCACCTGCGGGAACGCCACGAGCGACTGCACGCTCGGGTCCCACGGCTCGGAGGCCACGGCCTTCACGGCGTCGTCGCCCTTCATGTCCGGATTGGCCTTCGACCATGCAGCGGCGGCCTGCACGTCCTGCGGGAACGTAGTGGCCATGAGCACCTGCGCGAGCAGCGCGTCGGGATAAAGCGCGATCGGCGCGGTGAGCGAATCGAGTTGCTGGCTCGAAAGATGCGCCCCGCTCTGCGCGAGCGCGGCAGTGGGCCCAAGCGGTCCCACGAAAAGCGGTGCGCCCGCAAGTGTGGCGCACACGAGCCAGGCAAGACGCTGGCTAACACCGGTTGCTTTCACGTTACGGTCCTCCGGGTCAGGGAACGATGTTGCTGATGTTTGTCGCGAATGAAACGTTCGCAAACCACGATCTCATTCGCATCGGTCAGATCGCTTTAGATTGGGATTGGGATTGCGGTTCGTTCGCAGTCAAGTGCATACGCACGAATCCCACGTGTTCGCGCAGCACGTAAAACGCATCGGCATAGGCAAGCGGCATGCGCAACGTGTTGAGCGAACGTTCGATCTCGTCGAGCTCTGCCAGGAGCGCGCGCCGTTGTTCTTCGTTCTTGTGCTGGCGCGCATCGCGCTCGATGGCGATGAGCGCACCGTAGTAGCGATAGATGCGCGAACGCACGCGCCATCGATACAGCCCGGGTATTGCGCGCAATGCCGGAATCACGAGCACCGCCAGCGGCAGCAGCAGCACGAGCAGGCGGTCCGTCACGCTCGCGAGCCAGAACGGCAGCGTGCGATAGAGAAAGCTCTTGCCCGACTTGTAGTAGCGCGTGGCGTCCTCGCTGATGCGAAAGTCGTGCACTGTCGGGCTCGGAAACTCGCCCTCACGCTGCATGAGTCCAGGCACGCCGTTCACCTCGCCCGCTGCTTCGATGAGCAAATCGGAAAGCGCGGGATGCAGCGTGTCGCGAGCAACCAGTTGCACGGTCGGACCGATCAGATGCACCGTTTCGCGCGGCTGGCGCCGGCGCAGGTCGAGTACGCCGGGCGGCAGGTCGATGTTCTCGAGAAAGGGGAAGAGCCGCGTATAGGCAGACGCTTCATTGAAGCTCATCACCGAGATGCCGGGGATGTCGAGCAGGCGCAGCATCAATGCGCGCGTGGTGGAGTCGCCGCTCAGCATGGCGGCTTCCACTCTGCCGGAGACGAGCGCCGTAGCGGCTTCCATGCCGTCGAGCGGCAGGAAGGTGGAGTCGCCGCCCGGGTCGATGCCGTTCGCCGAGAGCAGCTTGAGCGCGAGTTCGCGCGTGCCGCTGCCCACGCGGCCAATGGCGATGCGCATGCCCTCGAGGTCGGACAGCCGCGTGAGACCCGAGCCGCGATAGAACACGACGATGGGCAAATAGGCCACGCTGCCGAGCGACATGAGCGAGCGCGTGTCCTTGCCCTCGGCCACGCCGCCCTGCACGAACGCGAGGTCCACGTGCTCCTTCGGATCGAGCAGGCGCTGCAGGTTCTGCACCGAGCCGTCCGATTCGAGAATCCTGAGCTTCACGCCGTTGCGCGCGAGGATCGTGCGGTAGGCCACGGCCATCTGCATGAAGGAGCTGTCGGTGGGCCCCGCGCTGATCGTGATCGTGTGCGGCGGCGCCGGGTCGACGAGCCAGAAGACCACACCGATGACCACCGCGCAGAACGCCGCCACGGGCAGCGTAGTCAGGACGACATCGCGCCAGGCCGGGTGCGCGTGGTCCCGCAGGAAATTGGGTTGCGGCAGTCGATGTCGTCTCATGAGAACCCGGCGGCATGGCGTCAGACTCCTGGATGTCCCATGATGCCATTTTCGCGACAGATCTGATCGCTCGCGTGGCCGCCGTGTGTGGAGGGCTTGCGAACGCCCGATGGGCGCAAGTCGCGCGTCAGCCGGGATCAGCCGCCTGCGGCCTTCGTGAGCGCGAACAGCTCGACGCGCAGCGCCTTCGCGCGGTCGCGCTTCAGGTGCTGCTCGAACTCGGCCTGCGCGTCGAGCCACAGCGCATGCGCCTTGTCGTAGCGGCGCACGCCCGCCGCCGAAAGCCGGTAGACGAGCGTGCGCGTGTCGTGTTCGGCCGCCGCCGTGAGCACGAGGCCGTCGCGCTGCAGCGGCTTCAGCGCACGCACGAGCGTGGTGCGGTCCATCACGAGGTCGTCGGAGAGTTCGGCGGCGGTCGCGTCGGGCCGGCCCGCGAGGCGCGAGAGGATCGTGAACTGCGCGGCCGTCACGTCCGCCTGCGAAAGGTGGCGCTCGTAGAGTTGCGTGACGAAGCGCGCCGCCTGCCGCAGCGCAAAACAGTTGCATTCCTCGCGCGTTATCCGCTTCGTCATCGTCGTCATTTCCGCTTCGCTCCTTTCGAGCCGCCCGAGGCGGCTCGGGCATCATACTTTCTCGAGCGCGAGCGCGATACCCTGCCCGCCGCCGATGCAAAGCGTCACGACGCCGCGGCGCAGTCCGTCGCGCTGCATCGACCACGCAAGGCGCGTAGTGAGAATCGCCCCTGTCGCGCCGATCGGATGGCCGTGCGCGATCGCACCGCCCTCCACGTTCACGATGTCGTCGGGAATGCCCAGTTGCTTCATGACCGCGAGGGGCACCGCCGCGAACGCCTCGTTGATCTCGAAGCGATCCACGTCGCCGAGCGACCAGCCCGCACGCTGCAACGCGAGCCGCACGGCCGGCACGGGGCCCAGGCCGAACAGGCCCGGCTCCACCGCCGCCACGCCCCATGCCACGAGCTTCACCATCGGCGCCAGGCCCTGCGCTTCGGCAAAGCCGCGCTCGGCCACGAGCATTGCGCTCGCCGCGCTGTTCAGGCCGGGCGCGTTGCCCGCCGTGATCGTGCCGTCCGGGCGAAACGCGGGGCGCAGCTTCGCGAGCCCTTCGAGCGTGGTGTCGGGGCGCGGCGCTTCGTCGGTATCGATGCGCTCCACGCCCTTCCTGCCCTTCACTTCCACCGCGACGATTTCTTCCTTGAAACGCCCCGCTGCCTGTGCGGCGGCAAAGCGCTGCTGCGAACGCACAGCCCAGCTATCCTGCTCCGCTCGCGTGAGCGCCGCCTGCGTCACGAGGTCTTCGGTATGCCAGCCCGAATGCTGGCCCGAAAAGGCATCGACGAGACCGTCACGCAGCATGCTGTCGTGAATCTCGGCGTTGCCCATGCGATAGCCCCAGCGGCCGCCATCGAGCAGATAAGGCGCGCGGTCCATGTTCTCCATGCCGCCCGCGAGCGCGACGTCGGCCAGACCCAGCATCACTTCCTGCGCGGCGCTCGCAACCGCCTGCGCGCCCGAGCCGCACACGCGATTGACCGTGAGCGCGGGCACCTGCACCGGCACGCCGCCGCCGAGTTCCGCCTGGCGCGCGGGATTCATCTTGTTGCCCGCCTGGATCACGTTGCCGAGCACCACGGAGCCGAGCCGGGCCGGATCGAGCTTCGCGCGCGCGAGCGTTTCGCGCACCGCCGCCGCACCAAGCTCCGTGGCAGGAATGCCCTTGAATGCGCCGTTGAAACCGCCAATCGCCGTACGCACCGGCTGGCATAGAACGATTTCGCGCGTGCTCAGTTGAGTCATCGTCACTTCTCCTTTGATGTCCACTATCCGATTCTATGTATGCATATGCACACTTTCAACCGATTTTGTGGAAGATGCGCTCGCGTGCGCTGGCACGATTGATGTCGGTCAGCGCACGCGGGGCGGTTAAAAAACCATGACATTACGGAGCGGGCGGGAAATCCAGTTCCGTATCGTTGATGCGGTTCACGAGATTCGTGAACGTAATCGACGTCACGGCGAGCGCGATTTCGACGACCTGGCGCTCCGTGTAGCCCGCTTCGCGAATCGCGCTCACCTCCGCTTGCGGCAGCGTGCCATGCGTGGTCACCAGCACGCGCACGAAATGCACGAGCACGTCGCGCTTCGCATCGCCGCTCGGCTCGCCCTTGCGAACCGCCTTCATCGTATCGGGCGCCAGGCCCGCGAACTTGCCCGCCAGGGTGTGCGCGGCGAGACAGTAGTCACAGCCCGCCACTTCGCTCACCGCGAGCTTGATCGCTTCGATATCGGGCTTCGAAAGGGTGCCCGCGCCGATCACGGCCTCGACGGAAAGCAGCGCGCCGAGTGCTTCAGGGCTATGCGTGCCGATGGTGGCGTACGCGTTGGGCACCTTGCCCACGGCCTTGCGGATCTTGGCGAAGATCTCGGCTGCGGCGCCAGTGGCGGCTTCAGGCTTGATGGCGGAAAGACGGGACATGTTCTGCTCCTTTGAACGTTGCGTGGCCGCGAGTGACTGTCTGTATCGCGTTGCCATCGTCGATGGCATGAACGCAGTCTAGTCGCGCACCGTTGCGTTTTTAATGCCAGAATGGCGCGACTTCATGCTCGATCGTCTCACTCGCCCATCATGGATCTGCTGAGCCGTCTCCTTGCGCTGATGCCCGTTGCCGGGCGCCTCGACGTGCGCTGCCATTTCGGCGCGCCCTGGCGGATCGACCAGCCCGGCACCGGGCCGCGTGAGATCCGCTATCACGTGCTGCTCAACGGGCGCGCCATCGTGGAGGACGCGCACGGCGCGCCCGTCGCGCTGCATGCGGGCGACATCGTGCTGTTTCCTTCGGGCAGCGCGCACGTGCTGCACGACGGCAGCGGCGCGGCGCCCGCGGCCGTCGATCGGCGCATGGAGAACGGCGTCGCCCTCGAAACCAACACAGGCGATGGCGCGACCGCCGACGTGCTGTGCGGCAGCTTCCTGCTGCCCGCCGTGCCGCAGCGCCTGCTGCGCGAGAACCTGCCCGCGCGCCTCGTCGTGCACAGCGCGCGCGACGGCGCGCAAGCCCCTGAGCGGCTCGTGCGCCTGATCGCGCTCCTGCGCGACGAAGCCTATGAGGCCGCGCCCGGCAGCGAGTCGCTCGTGAACCACCTCTCGGGCGCGCTCTTCGGGCTCACGCTGCGCTATGCGAGCGCCGGCGACGCCCCGCCGCGCGGCCTGCTCGCGCTCGCGCAGCGCCCGCGCCTGCAACCCGCCATCGACGCCATGTTCGAAGCGCCCGGCAAGCCATGGACGCTGCCCGAGCTTGCAGAGCTTTGCCACATGTCGCGCGCGACTTTCGCGCGGCACTTCGACGAGGCCATCGGGCGCTCCGCCGCCGACGTGCTCACCGATATCCGCATGACGCTCGCGGGCCGCATGCTCGCGCAAGGCAACCAGAGCGTGGCGGAGATCGGCGAATTCGTGGGCTACCAGTCGGACGCCGCGTTCCAGCGCGGCTTCAAGCGCCATGTCGGCATGACGCCCGCGCAGTGGCGCACGCTTGCGCGCGAGGCGGCGCCGGCCGCCTGAACCCGAGGTCATCGCTTCGAGCATGACGTTTAGCCGCCATGCGCGGGTTCGTCTTGCGCCAGCACCACGTCGCCGTTCTGGCTCCATCCGCCGCCCAGCGACCGGTAGAGCGCGACCGCCGCGAGCGCATGGTCGCGCTGCGCGTCGTTGAGCAGGTCCTGATCGGCAAGCCAGGTTTGCTGTGCGCTCAGCACATCGAGAAAGTCCGCGGCGCCGCCCTTGTAAAGCTGATTGGCGAGCTTGAGCGACTTTGCCGATGAAGCCACCGCGT
>DATBXG010000133.1:0-6123 GCA_036514415.1 Paraburkholderia sp. | reverse complement strand
ACGCACCAGACCTCGTCGACACCGGCCGCGCGCAGCGCGTCGTAGTGCTCGACATAGCCCGGCACGTGCTTCGCGGAGCACGTCGGCGTGAATGCGCCCGGCAATCCGAAGATCACCACGCGCTTGCCCGCCGCTTCCTTTCGCACGTCGAAGCTGTTCGGCCCCAGCGTGCAGCCCTCGCGTTCGTCTTCGACGAACTCGAAGAGGGTCGCGTCGGGCAGCGTTTCACCCTGTTTGATCATGACTCGTCCTTCGCAACGATGCGCAAGCGTCGTGCGCTGGCGTCGTGCAATGTCGGGCAACGATGTACTCCAAGGTTACACAGGTTCGTCGGGCGACACCGCGCCCGTCCCCCCACGCATTATGCGTGGCGGGCAACCGTCCCTGCCGCGCATCCTCACGGATGCGGCCTTGCTGGCCTTGCTCGCCTTCATTGCTACGCCTAACGCATGACATCCGTCTGCTGGCTGAGCGCAACGCGTGCGCCCCGCCGCAGTCAGACTCGCTCGCGTGACGACCTAGTCCGCCTGCTTGCGCAGGAACGCCGGGATGTCGTACGTATCGACGCCCTTTTCCTGCAGCGCCTGCACGTGCGAAGCCGCGGTGTCGCGCGACGTGCGCCACACGGCCGGCGTATCGAGCGCGCCGTAGTCGGCCGTGTTGCCGTGGCCGCTGTGCTGCGGTGCGTACGAACCCGCCGGAGCCGGGATCGGATGATTGTCCGTGCCCGTGCGCAGCAGTTGCATCGGCGCGGCCTGCTGCTTCTTCGCAGCGCGGCCAAGGCCCGTTGCCACCACCGTCACGCGCAGCGCGTCGCCCATCGCGTCGTCGTACACCGCGCCGAAGATCACCGTGGCGTCTTCCGCAGCGTAGCTCTTGATGGTGTTCATCACTTCGCGCGTTTCCGAAAGACGCAGCGAACGGCTCGACGTGATGTTGACCAGCACGCCGCGCGCGCCCGACAGATCGACGCCTTCGAGCAGCGGGCTCGCCACGGCTTGTTCTGCCGCGAGGCGTGCGCGATCGACGCCGGCAACCGTCGCCGTGCCCATCATCGCCTTGCCCTGCTCGCCCATCACCGTCTTCACGTCTTCGAAGTCGACGTTCACGAGACCGTCGACGTTGATGATTTCGGCGATGCCTGCAACTGCGTTGTTCAGAACGTCGTCCGCGCACTGGAAGCACTTGTCCATCTCGGCGTCATCGCCCATCACGTCGAACAGCTTGTCGTTCAAGACGACGATCAGCGAGTCGACGTGATCCTCCAGTTGCTGCGAGCCGGCTTCCGCCACACGCATACGCTTGCCGCCTTCGAATTCGAACGGCTTGCTCACCACGCCAACGGTCAGGATGCCCATTTCCTTGGCGATTTGTGCAACGACCGGGGCTGCGCCCGTGCCGGTGCCACCACCCATGCCGGCGGTGATGAAGACCATGTGCGCGCCGCGCAGCGCGTCGGCGATGCGCTCACGCGCTTCTTCAGCGGCCGCGCGGCCCATCTCCGGCTTCGCACCGGCGCCAAGGCCCGTGTTGCCGAGCTGGATCACGGCCGATGCACGCGAGCGCGAGAGCGCCTGTGCGTCCGTGTTCATCACGATGAAATCGACGCCTTGCACGCCGCGGTTAATCATGTGCTGCACGGCATTGCCGCCAGCACCACCAACGCCTACCACCTTGATGATGGTGCCGTTGGTTTCCGTTTCCAGCATCTGGAATTCCATGTTGCCTCCGTCAAGAAAAAGATTCCGCTCCTCGGCCGTTATCCAGCGGAAGATCGGGCAACCCTCCACTGCGCGCCAGCCGCCGTCACCAGCGCGATTTTTCGAAGCTCGTACTTCGCCTTCTGTACTGCGTCAGTCTGCTAGAAGCTGCCGAGGAACCAGTCCTTCATGCGAGAAAAGACCTGCCCCATCGACCCCGACTGCACTGCAACCTTGCGCCCGCGCATGCGCTGCGAGCGGCCTTCCACGAGCAGGCCCATCGCCGTCGAGTAGCGCGGATTGCGCACCACGTCGGCAAGACCGCCCGCGTACTCCGGCACGCCAATGCGCACCGGCTTCAGGAAAATGTCCTCGCCCAGCTCCACCATGCCCGGCATCATCGCGGCGCCGCCCGTGAGCACGACGCCCGAGCTCAGCAGTTCTTCGTAACCCGACTCGCGCACCACCTGCTGCACGAGCGAAAAAAGCTCTTCCACGCGCGGCTCGATCACGGCTGCGAGCGCCTGGCGCGACAGCGTGCGCGGACCGCGCTCGCCCAGACCCGGCACTTCGATCATCTCGTCCGGGTCGGCCAAGGCCTGCTTCGCGATGCCGTAGCTCACCTTGATGTCTTCCGCGTCGGGCGTCGGCGTGCGCAGCGCCATGGCGATGTCGCTCGTCACCTGGTCGCCCGCGATCGGAATCACGGCGGTATGCCGAATCGCGCCTTCGCTGAAGATCGCGATGTCGGTCGTGCCGCCGCCGACGTCGACGAGCACCACGCCCAGTTCCTTCTCGTCCTCGGTCAGCACCGCCAGCGACGACGCGAGCGGCTGCAGGATGAGGTCGTTCACTTCGAGCCCGCAGCGGCGCACGCACTTCACGATGTTCTGCGCCGCGCTCACTGCGCCCGTCACGATGTGCACCTTCACTTCGAGGCGGATGCCGCTCATGCCGATCGGCTCGCGCACATCCTCCTGGCCGTCGATGATGAATTCCTGCGTGAGGATGTGCAGCACCTGCTGGTCGGTCGGGATGTTGATCGCCTTCGCCGTTTCGATCACGCGCGCGACGTCCGCCTGCGTGACTTCCTTCTCCTTGATGGCGACCATGCCGCTCGAGTTGAAGCTGCGAATGTGGCTGCCCGCAATGCCGGTGAATACGTTAGTGATCTTGCAGTCGGCCATGAGTTCCGCTTCTTCGAGCGCTCGCTGGATAGACTGCACCGTGGCCTCGATGTTCACCACCACGCCCTTCTTGAGACCTTTCGATTCGCTCTGGCCGAGGCCGATCACTTCGTAGTGGCCTTCGCCCTTTAGTTCGGCGACGACGGCCACCACCTTCGACGTCCCGATGTCGAGGCTGACCAGCAGATCCTTATAGTCTTTACTCATATCGTGCTCGTTGCGTGTGATGTCCTGTTACTTCTTGCCCGGAGCGGGCGTGTCACTGATGAAGCGCATGCCGGCTGCCCTTATCGCAAACCCGTTCGGATAACGCAGGTCCGCATATTCGATCTCTTTGCCCCAACGTTGCGTGACTGCCGACCACGCCGCGATGAGGCGATGCGAGCGCTCGCTGAGCGTGTCGGCGTTGCGCTCGCGGCCCAGCTCCACCTGCATGCCGTTCGAGAGCTTCACCGTCCACGCGTAGCGCGGCGAGAGCATCACTTCGTCGGGCGTGAGTCCGAGCGGCGCGAACCACTTCGCGAGGTCGCGATAGCGCGCGACCACTTCGGGCGCGGTGCCCTCGGGGCCGTCGAATGCGGGCAGCTCTTCGTCCAGCTCGCCCTGGTTCGCCGTGAAGAGCTCGCCGTCCGTGCTCACGAGTTGATCGCTGCCCCACGTGCCCAACGGTTTGTACTCTTCGAGCGTGACAGCCAGCGCATTGGGCCACACGCGGCGCACGCTCGCGTGGCGCACCCACGGCATCTGCTCGAACGCGGCGCGCGCCGCATCGAGATCGACCGTGAAGAAGTTGCCCCTCAGCCGGCCGACCACGCTCGCTCGCACAGTGGGCGAGTTGATGTGCTCGGTGTCGCCCTCGATGCGGATCTCACGCAGCGCGAAGTTCGGGCGCTGCACGAGCCAGTAGCAGCCGGCCGCCAGCAGCGCGAGCGCGAGCAGCGCGTTCAACGCGTTGGCGGCAAGGTTGAGCTGGCGTACGTTATTCCACATTTCGAAATTGTCGGTTCAATGCAGGTTCGGCAATTCGTTGGTCAGAGATTCATTAGGGGTTCAATCTTTCAGCGTAAGCGCCAGCACACGCACCACGAGGTCGCGATATTCGATGCCCACCGCGCGCGCGGCCTTCGGCGGCAGCGAGTGGTCGGTCATGCCGGGCGCCGTGTTCACTTCGAGGAAATACGCGTTGCCTGCGCCGTCCATCATGAAATCGGCGCGGCCCCAGTCGGTGCAGCCGAGCACGTCGAACGCGCGGCGCGCGAGCTTCTTGAGTTCGGCCTCTTTCTCGGGCGCAACGCCGCAGGGAATCAGGTATTGCGTCGTATCGAGGATGTACTTCGCGTCGTAGTCGTAGAACTCGCCCGCCGGCACGATCTTGATGATCGGCAGATCGAGGTCGCCCGCGATGCACGCGGTGTACTCGCCGCCGCCTTCGATGCTCTTTTCCACCAGCACGATCTTGTCGAACTTCGCGGCTTCTTCGAGCGCCGGCACGAGTTCAGCTTCGGCCTTCACCTTGATCACGGCCACGCTCGAGCCTTCGCTCGCGGGCTTCACGAAGAGCGGCAGGCCGAGCTTCGCGACGATCTGCGGCGCGCGCGCCGCGTAGTCGTCGCCGCGCAGCACCGTTTCGAACGGCGGCGTGGGAATGCCGAGTTGCTGCCACACGAGCTTGCTGCGGAACTTGTCGAGCCCGAGCGCCGAGCCGAGCACGCCCGTGCCCGTATAGCGGATGCCATAGAAGTCGAGCGCGCCCTGGATCTGGCCGTTCTCGCCGTAGCCGCCATGCAGCGCGTTGAACGCGCGCACGAAGCCTTCGTCCTTCAACGCCGAGAGCGGACGCTCGGAAGGATCGAACGGATGCGCGTCGATGCCTGCGCTCTGCAGCGCCTGCAACACCAGCGTGCCCGACTTGAGCGACACCTCGCGCTCGGCGGACACGCCGCCGAACAACACCGCAACCTTGCCAAATTGTTTCGGATCGATACTGCTCATGTCACTCACGCCTTCTGTTCCTGGGCTGCGATCCGGCCCGGCACGCCGCCGATCGAACCCGCGCCCATCGTAATCACCACATCGCCGTCACGCACCACTGCCGCGAGCGCCTCCGGCACTTCATCCACGGTCTCGACGAACACCGGCTCGACCTTGCCCGCCACCCGAATCGCGCGGGCGAGCGCGCGGCCGTCCGCGGCGACAATCGGCGCTTCGCCGGCCGCATAGACATCGGTCAGCACGAGCGCATCGACGGTCGAGAGCACGCGCACGAAGTCTTCGAAGCAGTCACGCGTGCGCGTATAGCGGTGCGGCTGGAACGCCAGCACGAGACGGCGCTCGGGAAACGCGCCGCGCGCTGCCGCGATCGTCGCGGCCATCTCCACCGGGTGGTGGCCGTAGTCGTCGATCAACGTGTACGTGCCGCCGCCGTTGACCGGAATCTCGCCATAACGCTGGAAACGCCGGCCCACGCCGTTGAATTCCGCGAGCGCGCGCTGAATGTCGGCGTCCTTCACTTCGAGTTCGGTCGCGATCGCAATCGCTGCCAGCGCGTTCTGCACGTTGTGCGTGCCCGGCAGGTTCAGCACGACGTCGAGCGAGGGCGCGTCCTCGCGCATCACCGTGAAGTACATCTTCCCGTCGCGCGCAATCACGTTCACCGCGCGCACCTGCGCGTCGGACGCGAAGCCGTAGCGGATGATCGGCTTCGAGACGAACGGCAGGATCTCCTTCACGTTCGGGTCGTCCACGCACAGCACCGCGATGCCATAGAACGGCAGGCGATGCGTAAATTCGATGAACGCCTGCTTCAGGCGCGCGAAGTCGTGCCCGTAGGTGTCCATGTGATCGGCATCGATGTTCGTAATGACCTCGATCACCGGGAAGAGGTTCAGGAACGAAGCATCCGACTCGTCGGCTTCCGCCACGATGAAGTCGCCCGTGCCGAGGCGCGCGTTCGCGCCCGCGCTGATGAGACGCCCGCCGATCACGAAGGTCGGGTCGAGTCCGCCCGCGGCCAGCACGCTCGCCACGAGCGAGGTCGTGGTGGTCTTGCCGTGCGTGCCTGCGATCGCGATGCCCTGCTTCAGACGCATCAGTTCCGCGAGCATCACGGCGCGCGGCACGATGGGAATGCGGCGATGACGTGCCGCGAGCACTTCGGGGTTGTCGCTGCGCACCGCGGTCGAAACGACCACGGCATTCGCGCCTTCGATGTTCTCTTCGGCATGGCCGATCGCGAT
>DATBXG010000132.1:0-8139 GCA_036514415.1 Paraburkholderia sp. | reverse complement strand
CGCCGCGCGGACTGAATCCGCCAGCCACGATGAATAACGGGCGCCGTGCTGTCATGCGGCGCCCGTTGTGCTTTTAGTCGTCCCAGCCAAGCCCGCCGCCATAGCCCAACAGCAGGATCACGAGTCCGAAGGCGATCCGGTACCAGGCAAAGGCCGTGAAATCGTGCGTAGCGACGAAGCGCAGCAGCCAGCGCACGCACGCGAACGCGCTCACGAACGCGGCGACGAACCCGACACCGAAGAGCCCGAGCCCGTCCACGGAAATCGCCTGCCAGCTCTTGTGCAGTTCATAGAGCGTCGCGCCGAAAATGATCGGGATGGCGAGGAAGAACGAGAACTCGGTCGCGACGCGCCGTTCGAGGCCGAACAGCATCCCGCCGATGATGGTCGAGCCCGAGCGGGACATGCCCGGAATCAGCGCGAAGCACTGCGCGCAACCCACCTTGAACGCGTCGAGCGGCGTGATCTCGTCGAGCGACTTCACGCGCGCGTCGCGCTGTGCGGCGACCGGCAACCCCTTCGGGCCTCGCATGCGGCTTTCGACCCAAAGGATGACGAGGCCGCCGCCAACGAGCGCGCAAGCCACCGGCACCGGCGCGAACAGGACCGATTTGATCGCCTTCTCGAACATCAGGCCCAGCACGACTGCCGGGATCGTAGCGACGATCACGTTGAGCGCGAAGCGCCGCGCATCGGGCCGCGTGGGCAGTCCCACGACGACATCGCCGATCTTGCGACGGAACTCCCAGCACACCGCGAGAATCGCACCGAACTGGATCACCACGTCGAAGGTCTTCGCAAAGTCGTCGTCGAAATCGAGGATGCTGCCCACGACGATCAGATGGCCCGTGCTTGAAACGGGCAGAAACTCCGTGAGCCCCTCGACGACGCCGAGAATCAAGGCCTTGCAGGTCAATATCCAGTCCATCCCTTTTATCCCTCTTCTTCGTGAAAACGGGCGTCGGGACGGCGCACGACGCCGCGCCGCACGACCCGCGACGGCCGCGCGCGACGGCGTTTCGTCTCTTTACTTCTCGACGATCTGCACGCGTATGCCGTTTGTAAGGATGGTGATTGTACCGGGTTCGTAATTGACGCCGGCAAACTGGAGCTGATCGGGCTTGAACGTGTAGACCGGATAGTTGTTGAGCAACTGGGTGGCGGCGAGCGCCGCGATCGCGTTCACCTGCGGCGCATACGCGGCGGCGTTGCCGGCCATGTCGACCCCGTCGACCGAGGGGGACCTGAGCACAACGGCGCGGCTCGCGGCGTCGTAGGCAAGCTCGCTCGACACCGTGAACGCGCCGCTCACGGGCTGCTGCATCAGCGGACTTTCGAGGTGCGCGTCGAGCCGCACGGCCACGCGGTTGCGATCGGGCTGCAGCGTCACGACGGGGTTCGTGAGCGAGACGTCGAAAATCTGCTGCATCGAGCGGTGGTACGGAAACTTGCGCTGCACCGCGTCCTGCACCTGCTGCTGCGAAAACGTGTAGTGATCGGGAATGAACGGGAATATCCCCGTCGCACACGCGCCGAGCGACATCGCCGTACCCGCCGCGGCACAGGCTGCGAACAGGAAGGCGCGCCGGGAAACGCGCGTTGCGGTGTGGATCATGCGAATTCTCCTTGTTTGGGCGGGGTTGGCCGGGTTGGTCGCCCGTGCGCGCCGACGGCCGCGCTGCGCCGTCATTCTGGCGCATGCCGCCGGGCGGACGCAGTTTGCCCCTGGCTCGGCGCGAGGCTTGCGATTATGGCCGAGGCGCGGTTTGCGCCTCGAGACGCGTGAGCCAGACGATCGCCGCCTCACGCGAGTCCCCGCACATCTCAGGCTGCGGCTGCAGCCCGGAGCAGCACGCCGGCCGCAACGGCGAGCCGAAAATCATGCAGCGCAGATCCTCGCCGAGCTGAACGCAGCGCACGCCGGCCGGCTTGCCTTCCGGCATGCCCGGTATCGGACTCGTAATGGACGGCGCGATACAGCACGCGCCACAACCGGGACGGCACGCCGAAACATCGGCGGGAAAAACGGGACTCACATCGGTTTCCTGAAACTCTCACGGATTGCGTCCAGACGCGGCAACGAGCGCCGCGAAAGACCAGACGCATTGTGCCACCGCCCGCATGCGACCTTTTTACACAATCGCATGCACTGACAGGCTCTTACACTCTCTGCATCTGGCGCTGCAGGACACGCCACCTGTGCGCGGCGTTCCGCGGTGCCGGGCGGCGCCCGCCAACGCGCCGCCTTTCCAAGTGAGCTTTACATGAGCGACGCCGACCTGCTCTTTCGCCCCGACCTGCTCGCCAAATATGGCGCCAACGGCCCACGCTACACGTCCTACCCCACCGCCCTGCAGTTCCGCGACGACTTCGATCCCGCAGACTACCGCCGCGCCGCCGCCGATCCGGGCGCGAGCGAAACCGATCTCTCGCTGTACTTCCACATCCCCTTCTGCGACACCGTCTGCTTCTATTGCGGCTGCAACAAGGTCATCACGAAGAACCGCGCCCGCGCGAAGCCATATCTCGTGCAGATGATCCGCGAACTGGAGCTGCAGGCCGGATTGTTCGACACGAAGCGCCTGGTTTCGCAACTGCATTGGGGCGGCGGCACGCCCACCTTTCTCTCGCTGGACGAGATGAGCGAGCTCATGGCCGCCACGCGCGAACACTTCGCGCTGCTGCCCGACGACGAAGGCGAATACTCGATCGAGATCGACCCGCGCGAAGCTACGGCGCAGACCATCGCGCATCTGCGCTCGCTCGGCTTCAACCGGCTGAGCCTTGGCGTGCAGGACTTCGATCCGGTCGTGCAGAAAGCGGTCAACCGCATCCAGCCGCTCGAGCTCACCGTCGACGTCATGAACGCCGCGCGCGCGAACGGCTTCGAATCGATCAGCGTCGATCTGATCTACGGCCTGCCGCACCAGAACGTCAAAACCTTCCGCCGCACGCTTGAAACGATGCTGCTGCTCGCACCCGACCGCATCTCGGTGTTCGGTTACGCGCACATGCCGCATCTGTTCAAGATGCAGCGTCAAATGGACGAAGCCACCTTGCCCACGCCCGCGGAGCGCATGGCGCTGCTGCAACTGGTGATCGAGCAGCTGACCGAGGCGGGGTACGTGTACATCGGCATGGATCATTTCGCGCTGCCCGCCGACGAACTCGCGCGCGCCCAGGCGCAACGCACGCTGCACCGCAATTTCCAGGGCTATAGCACGCGCGCCGACTGCGACCTGATCGGCTTCGGTGCTTCGGCAATCGGCAAGGTCGGCGACGTCTACGCGCAGAATGCGAAGGACCTGATCGGATACGGCGCGGCCATCGGCGCGGGAAAGCTCGCAATCACGAAAGGCGTTCGCCTCACCGCCGACGACCGCCTGCGCCGCGACATCATCACCGAGCTGATGTGCAATCTGGAACTGCGCTACGACGAGTTCGAAGCCGTCTATGGCGTGCGCTTCGCGGCGGCTTTTGCCCCCGAACTCGAACGGCTGCGCGAGTTCGAACGCGACGGGCTCGTCGCGCGCAGCGCCGACCGGCTGGAGATACTGCCTGCCGGGCGCATGCTGGTGCGCAATATCGCGATGGTCTTCGACCGCTATCTCGGCGCACAGCAGCCCGAACGGTTCTCGCGGACGATTTGACGGGCTCGCGGTTGCCTCGCCGCGCGATTTGCGTCATAATCACCGGCTACTTCGAGCGCCCGCAGGCTGGCGCCCGAATAGGCTGCAAGTGAGCAGCAAAGCGCCTCGGTGGTGAAATTGGTAGACGCGCCGGACTCAAAATCCGGTTCCGAAAGGAGTGCCGGTTCGATTCCGGCCCGAGGCACCAGAATGCTTTTCCGGCGATTTTTGCAAAAGACCGCCGGAATCCTGAAACCCGCGAAAGCTCATCGCTTCGCGGGTTTTTTGTTGCCGCTCGAATCTGGTTGGTCCCATGGACGACGCGTGCCGACGCGCCCCAGTTTGGACAAAGATCAAGCAACCTGCGACTGCCCCCCGTCTCGCATGAGCCCGATGCTATCGTTATCTCGACAGGTTATTGAGATAACAAATAGATAACAAGCGGGGAACCCACGATGGACCGCATTTTCATGACGCGAGAGGAAGCCATTCGCAACCTCATCGAGGCCCACGAGTCCGTCTCCGGGCGCACCACGGCAACGTTGATCAAATCGAGCGGCGACCGATCCGCGAGGCTCGAAGCGCTGGACCGGCTGCTGCTCGACGTACGCGCGGGCCGGGTGAATGAATTTCGCGCCAGCCCCGACGACAGCACGCGCGTCTCCATCACTGACTGACCCGGTTGCCGCCATACGTCGGCAACCGCGGGCGCCGCTCTCAGCGCAAATTCGTCTGCGCCAGCTCCACCACCTCGTCCCCGCGACCGCTCAGCACCGCACGCAGCATGTAGAGGCTGAAACCCTTCGCCTGCGCCCACTGGAGCTTCGGCGGCATGGCCAGTTCGTGCTTCGTCGTCACGACGTCCACGAGCGCCGGCCCCGGGTGCGAAAACGCCGCGCGCAATGCGTCGTCGAGCGCTTCGGACGTCTCCACGCGGACACTGAACAGCCCCGCCCCTTGCGCGATATCCGCGAAGTTCGTGGCGACCAGATCAGTGCCCGTCTCCACGTAGCCGCCTGCCTTCATCTCCATCGCGACAAAGCCGAGCGATCCATTATTCAGGACAACGATCTTGATCGGCAGATCGAGCTGGCGCGCCGTGAGGATATCGCCGAGCAGCATCGACAGACCGCCGTCGCCCGAGAGCGAGACCACCTGGCGCCCGACGTGCGCCGCCTGCGCGCCAAGCGCCTGCGGCATGGCGTTGGCCATCGAGCCGTGGTTGAACGAGCCGTGCAGGCGGCGCCGGCCGTTCATCGTCAGGTAACGCGCGGCCCAGAGCGTAGGCGTGCCGACGTCGACCGCGAAGATCGCGTCGTCCTCGGCAAGCGCGTCCAGACGCGCGACCACATACTGCGGATGCAGCGGTTTGCCCGCGGCCGCCGGGCGCGCGAGTTCGTCGAGTCCCTTGCGCGCGTTCGCGTAGTGCTCGCGCGCGTGTTCGATGAAGCGCCGGTCTGTCTTGCGCGTGAGCACGGGCGTGATCGCGCGCAGCGTTTCGCGCACGTCCCCGATGAGTCCGAGCGTAAGCGGCGCGCGCTTGCCGAGCGCGGCCGCGTCGCGGTCGATCTGCACGATGTTCGCATGCGGCGGATAGAAGTTGCGATACGGGAAGTCAGTGCCGAGCATGACGAGCGTGTCGCACGACATCATCGCGTGATAGCCCGAGCTGAAGCCGATCAGCCCGGTCATGCCCACGTCGTACGGGTTGTCCCATTCCACATACTGCTTGCCGCGCAGCGCATGCACGGTCGGCGCGCCGAGCGCATCTGCGAACGCGACCACCTCGTCGTGAGCACCCTTGCAGCCGCTTCCGCACAGCAGCGTCACGGCCTGAGAGCGGTTCAACAGAACGGCGAGCCGGTCGATGTCCGCCGACGAAGGCAAGGTCGCCGGCCGCGCCGCCTGCGCCCAGGCCGCCTCCTCGTCGGGCGCTTCGAGCAGCGCCACGTCGCCGGGCAGCACGATCACGGCGACGCCCTTCTGGTCGATCGCCGTGCGCAGCGCGGTGTCGAGCACGCGCGGGAACTGCGAGGCGTTCGTCACCAGTTCCACGTAGTGGCTGCACTCGCGGAAAAGCTCCGTGGGATGCGTCTCCTGAAAGTAGCCAAGGCCGATTTCGGTCGACGGAATATGCGCCGCGATCGCGAGCACCGGCGAGCGGTTGCGATGACAGTCGTAGAGGCCATTGATGAGGTGCAGGTTGCCGGGCCCGCAACTGCCGGCGCACACGGCTAGCCGGCCAGTTGCCGCGGCTTCGGCGCCCGCCGCAAAGGCGGCCACCTCTTCGTGCCGCGTGTGCATCCAGCGGATCGTGCCAAGCTTGCGCAGACTCGCCGACAAGCCGTTCAGGCTGTCGCCAGTCACGCCCCAGATGCGCTCGACGCCAACTGCCTCGAGCGTTTTCGCCAGATGATCCGCTATCGTCTTCGCCATGGCGTTCTCCACGTGAGCCGTACGGCGCAGCGCGCGCCAGGGTCGGGGCGCTGCGCGAGAAGAAATGGGAGTGGCAACCGGCAGGCGCTGCGTGCCGTGCGCGTCCGGCGGGTCGGCCGGACCTGCCGATGCCTCGCGCCACGTTACGCCATCCTCCCGAAATACGCCGTCGGGACGCGCGGCGGCGGCGCAGGGGTACGGCCCGTGTTCGCGCGGCTACAATACCCCGCTCCACGCTGTTCGCCGTCCGTCATGAATCTCGAAAGTATTCTCTTCACCCAGGGTTTCGGCTCGCGCCGCCAGTGCCGCGCGCTCATCGCCGACGCGCGCGTCGCCGTCGCCGGCGAGCCGTGCACCAACCCGCACGCCACGTTCGATACGGCCGGCCTCGTCTTCAGTGTGGACGGCGAGCCGTGGCCGTTTCACGAACGCGCCTACATCGCGCTCAACAAGCCCGCGGGCTACGAATGCTCGCGCGATCCGCAGCATCATCTGAGCGTGTTTCACCTGCTGCCGCCGCAGTTCGCCGGGCGCAACGTGCAGTGCGTGGGCCGTCTCGATCAGGATACGACCGGCCTCTTGCTGCTTTCCGACGATGGTCAGTTCGTCCACGCCTTCACGTCGCCCAGGCGCAAGGTGCCGAAGATCTACGTGGCAACGACACGCCATCCGCTGGACGAGACCCAGCTCAAAGCCCTGCGCGAAGGCGTCCTGCTGCATGGCGAGCGCGAGCCGAGCGCCGCTGTCGCGGCAAGCGCGCGCGGGGAACGTGAACTCGAATTAACCGTGCTCGAAGGCAAGTACCACCAGGTCAAGCGGATGGTGGCGGCGGCCGGCAACCGCGTCGAGGCGCTGCACCGCGAGCGCATCGGCGGCTTCGCCTTGCCCCCGGGACTCGCACCAGGCGCCTGGCAGTGGCTCGACGCCGCGGCGCTCGACGCGCTGCGCAACAAGGGGTAAACCACCACCCACGCTACGCACGCCCCGCCGGTCAGTGCGCTGCCGCACCGAGGCGCGCAGCCACCCGCCGTTTACGCCGCGCCGCAGCATGTTCTCGCCGGCCTTCCGCCCTATACTCCGTTCAGAACGATTACAAGCTGCAAGGAGGGGCATCATGATCATCAACGGCAGATTCGAAATCTCAATCATGTTGATGGCATTCGTGGCGCTTGGGGCGGTTCTGATTGGTGGCCTGCTCGCGTCGATGCATATGCGGCATCAGTATCATCCGAACCTGATCGGGGCGCTCATCGGAGCGCTACTCTGCTTCCTCCTGCTCGAAGCGCTGCCGGCCATCACGTGAACGGCACGCTTTGCGCCGCGCCGCCCGCCCGGAGTCACGGGTGCGGCGGCAGCGTGCGCAAGAACGCATCCACGTCGGGATAACGCAAACGCACGCGCAATTCGCGCTTGAGCCGCGTATTGGCGAGCCGGCGCGACTCCCGCATGAACGAGAGCAGGACCGGCTCGAGCGCACGCTCGGCCTCGGCGCGGCTCACGCGCGGCGCCCGCGCGAGGCCAAAGGCGTCGGCTACGCGGTCGAAGTATTCGCCCATCTTCAGTTCACTATCGTCCGACGCGTGGATCGTGCGCCCGGCGCGGCCATGGGTCGCGAGGCGCAGAAGAATCGCCGCGAGGTCGTCTGCGTGGATGTGGCTCGTATAGACGTCGTCGCGCGCGACGAGCGCCGGCGTGCGCTTCTCCAGCCTTGCGAGCGGCAGACGGTTCGCCGCGTAGATGCCGGGAATGCGCGCGATCGTGGCATTGAGCGCACCGCGCACCGTTGCGCGCCGCAGTTGCCGCTCGGCCGATACGCGGCGTATCGCACGGGCGTTCGCGGGCTGCACCGAGCGGGTTTCGTCGATGCGGGCGCCGCCGCAGTCGCCGTAAACCCCCGTCGTGCTTGCGTAGACGAGCGTCAGGCGCTTGAGGCGCTTGCACCGGGTGCGAGAGGCCAGCAGGGTGCGCTCGGGTACAATAACGGATGCACGAAAGCCTGCGGACTGGCCGAAAGCGGGGCGCAATGTGCGGGACGTTCTGAACGTCGACCCGCCCGCCGGCGGGGGGCGCGAGG
>DATBXG010000131.1:0-7507 GCA_036514415.1 Paraburkholderia sp. | reverse complement strand
CCTCCTGCCACGCCTGCGCGCGCTGCATGAACGCCTCGTGCACGGCGGCACGGCCGGTGTCGCGCAAACCGATGCCGTCTTGCGCGTGCGCGCTCACGTCCGCGAGCAGGGCGCGCCACAGCGCCGCCTGCCAGCGCGCCTCCTCGGGCAACGGCACACGGGCGTTGCGCGCATCGATCAGCACGTCCTCATGCGCGGCCCACGCGGCGAGCCAGTCCGAGCGATAAACCTGGTACTGGTCGAGCAGGTCGGCCAAGCGCTGCGCGAGCTGGAAGCACTTGCGCTGGTTCTCGTCGTTGGTCATGAAGCGCTTGAGCGGTTCATATCCCGGTTCGTCGAGCAGCGCGGGCAGCATGCGCATGAGGCGCCAGACGAGACGCGACTTGTCGAACGGCGAGACCGCGGGCACCGCGTCGTTGCCCAGCACGGCGCGATACACTTGCCACAGGAAGCGCGACGGCAGCGACATTTCGAACGCCGCAGCGATGCCGCAGCCGCCCTCCTCGGGATCGGCAGCGAACGCGAGCTTGAGCCACTGCGCGATGCCGTTGCTCTGCACGAGGAACATTTCCTTTTCGAGCGGCGCGAGCGGATTCTGGCCGATCCAGTTCACGATCAGGTCGCGCATGCGCTCCGGCTGATTGCCGTGTACGAGCATCAGCCCCGTGGGCAGTTCGCGCGCGCTCAAGCGGGGCTCCGGCGCGCGATACATGCGATACACGCATCAAGCACGAAACGTGCGGATTGGGCGAGAAAGCGGAGATGAGGGATTGCGGCCATGTCGCCAGTTCGTGTGGGGTGCCGGTCCATACCGGCACGTGCCTGTGCCAATGGCGCAGGCGGCTTTGCGCCCGCGCGATGCGACAGTTTACGACAATCGAGGCCGCGCCGAGCAGCGCATTCGCGCGCCGGCCCCGCTTCCGGCACGACGGACGCGCGCTACCCGAGGCGCTTGCCCGTCGCCGGATCGAAGAAATGCAGGCGCGCAGGCGGCAAGTGCACCGCCAGCCGCTCCCCGGGCGCGGGCCGCGTTTCATGCGGCAGGCGCACCACCACATCCGCGCTGCCCCAGCGACCATGCGCGAGATTGTCGGCGCCGAGCAGTTCGCAGGTCTCGACTTCGAGCGTGACGGGCTCGGCAGCGCCTCGCGCGTGCATATGCTCGGGCCGCACGCCGAGCACGCATTCCGTGCCCTTCGGCAGCCAGGCCGGCGGCTCGGCAAGCGGCAGATGCGGCCCGTTGCCCGCTATTTCGAAACGCCGGCCGTCGTCGCTCACGCGCCCGCGCAGCAGGTTCATCGCAGGCGAGCCGATGAAGCTCGCCACGAACATCGAAGCAGGCCGGTCGTACACCTCGCCGGGCGTGCCGATCTGCTCCGCACGGCCGGCGTTGAGCACCATCACGCGCTGCGCGAGCGTCATCGCCTCGATCTGGTCGTGCGTGACGTAAAGGCTCGTCGTGCGCAGTCGCGCATGCAGACGCTGGATTTCGAGGCGCATCTGCACGCGCAGCTTCGCGTCGAGGTTCGAAAGCGGCTCATCGAACAGGAATACGGAGGGCTCGCGCACGATCGCACGCCCCATCGCCACGCGCTGACGCTGGCCGCCCGATAGCTCGCGCGGCCTGCGCTCCAGCAGCTTGCCCAGCTCGAGGATCCCGGCGGCCGCCGTCACGCGCGAATCGATCGTCTTGCGGTCGAGCCCCTGCAGCTTGAGGCTGTATGCCATGTTGCGCGCGACCGTCATGTGCGGATAAAGCGCGTAGTTCTGGAACACCATCGCAATGTCGCGATCCTTGGGCTCCACGCGATTGACCACTTTCTCGCCAATGGCGATCTCGCCCGACGTGATCGTTTCGAGCCCCGCCACCATGCGCAGCAGCGTGGACTTCCCGCAACCCGAAGGGCCGACGAGCACCATGAATTCGCCGTCCTGCACCTGCACGTCGATGCCGTGCAACACCTGTTGCGCGCCGTCGTACGACTTCGTCACGCCCCGTATGCTCAATGCCGCCATGCCGTCCCCCGAATTGCATCCATCGTCATTTCTCCACATCCACGAGGCCGCGCACGAACCAGCGCTGCATGGCCAGCACCACCACGAGCGGCGGCAGCATGGCGATCATCGTCGCGCACATCACGAGATGCCATTGCGTGGCCGCGTCGCCGCTCGAAATCATGCTCTTGATGCCCACCACGGCGGTCGTCATCGAGGCCGTGCTCGACATGAGAATCGGCCACAGATACTGGTTCCAGCCGTAGATGAACGTGATGACGAAGAGCGACGCGATGTTCGTCTTCGAAAGCGGCAGCACGACGTCCCAGAAGAAGCGCAGCGGTCCCGCGCCGTCGATGCGCGCGGCCTCGATCAGTTCGTTGGGCAGCGTGAGGAAGAATTGTCGAAACAGGAACGTGGCCGTGGCCGAGGCGATGAGCGGCAGCGTGAGGCCCGCGTAAGTGTTCGTGAGATGCAGCGTGGCCGCGACCTGCACCGTCGGGAAAATGCGCACCTCCACGGGCAGCATGAGCGTCACGAAGATCAGCCAGAACGCGAGACGCCGGAACGGAAAGCGGAAGAACACGATCGCATAGGCCGAGATGATCGAAATGGCGATCTTGCCCACCGAAATCACCAGCGCCGTGATGACGCTGTTCATGAGCATGGTGCTGAACGGGCTCGCCGCGCTGCCCGCACCCGTGTTCCACACGGTGGCCATGTTCGCGAGCAGGTGCGTGCCCGGCACGAGCGAGAGCGGCACCGTGAAGACTTCCTTCTCGTTCATCGTGGCCGCGCAGAACGCCACGTACACGGGGAAGGCCACGACGGCCACGCCGAGCAGCAGCATGGCGTGGCAGAACAGGTTGAAGTATTTGCGGTTTTCGACCATCAGTACTGCACCCGTCGTTCGATGAAACGGAACTGGAAGATGGTCAGCGCGGTGACGATCAGCATCAGCACGACCGACTGCGCGCCCGAGCTGCCGATGTCGAGCCCGCGAAAGCCTTCGTCGAAGATCTTGTAGACGAGCGTGCGCGTGGCCTGTCCGGGTCCGCCGCCCGTTGCGGCGTCAATGACCGGGAACGTGTCGAAAAGCGCATACACGACATTCACCACGAGCAGAAAGAAGCTCGTGGGCGAGAGCAGCGGAAACGCAATGCCGAAGAAGCGCCGCACGGGCCCCGCGCCGTCGATCGCGGCTGCCTCGAAGAGCGATTGCGGAATCGACTGCAAGCCCGCGTAGAAGAACAGGAAGTTGTAGCTGATCTGCTGCCACACCGATGCGATCACAACGAGCGCCATGGCCTGGCCGGGATTGAGCGCGTGATTCCAGACCACGCCGAACCGCGCGAGCGCGAAGGTCACGAGGCCGATGCTCGGATTGAACAGGAAGCCCCACAGCACGGCCGCAATGACAGGCGCAACCGCATACGGCCAGATGAGAAGCGTTTGATAGAAGCGCTTGCCGCGCGTCACGTGGTGCGCCATGGCCGCGAGCAGCAGCGAAATGGCGAGGCCGCCGAACGTCACGAGCGCCGTGAAGATGAGCGTGGTCCTGACCGAGGCCAGATAGAGCGGATCGTGCAGCAGCCGTGTGAAGTTGGCAAAGCCGACGAACACGGACGAGGTGCCGAAAGCGTCTTCGGCCTGGGTGGACTGCAGGAGCGCCACCCCGGCCGGCCATAGGAAAAAGATCACGGTCACCGCAAGCTGCGGGCCGACGAGCAGATAAGGCAGCAGGCTCGCCCCAAAGCGGGAGCGTTGTTCCATTGCGTCACTCTCCTCGAGTCGCGGCGTTCGGCTTGACGCGAACACCGTGTGGCGCGGCTTCTTTATCGGATTGAGCCGCCTCGTGGGCGGCGCCGCGCTCGCATTCTAGCCGAGAGTCGTGACACTGCGGTTCGAGACTTCATTCGTCCCGATTCGACGCGCTCACCGCGCGGACCACTGTTCAGGCAAGCGCCGCCGCCGCGAACTTGCCCATGTCCGTGGCCGGATCGCGCAGCGCGTCGAGGTCGAGCTTCACGCCCTTGCCCACGAGCTTCTTGCCGCAGAGGAAGTCGGGCATCGAATTGACCGCATCGACCGCCAGCAGCACGCGGTCCTTGAGGTAGTACACCGCAAAGCGGCGCGCAGCGGTTTCGCCGCGCACGATCGCCTCGTCATAGCCTTCGAGCAGGCCGACCGTTTGCAGCTTGAGGTCGTACTGATCGGACCAGAACCACGGCGCGTCGCACGCGGGGCGCGGCTTTCCGACGATCGCCGCGGCCGCCAGCTTCGCCTGCTCAACCGCGTTGTGCACGCTTTCCAGCCGCCCCGCGCGGCCATAGTGCGCGAGCGGCCGATGCGCGCAGTCGCCGATGGCGAAGACGTCCGGGTCGCTCGTGCGCGCGTCGTCGTCCACCTGAATGCCGTTGGCGCACACAATGCCCGCCGCCTTTGCAAGCGCCTCGTTCGGCAGGATGCCGATACCGACCAGCGCGAGCGTGGCGGGTACGATCTCGCCGTCCGCCAGCTTCACGCCGGTGAGCTTGCCGCCCTCGCCCACCAGCGCCTCGATCTGCGCGTTCAGGCGCAGCTCCACGCCCTGCGCGCGATGCTCGTTCGCATAGAACGTGGAAACGGTCTCGCCCGTCACGCGGCCCAACACGCGCGGCGCGGCTTCGAGCACCGTGACTTCGTGGCCGAGCTGGCGCGCCGCGGCAGCAGCTTCGAGCCCGATATAGCCCGCGCCGATCACGACGAGCTTCTCGCCCGGCTTCACGCGCTCGCGCAGCACGTCCGCGTCGGCGAGCGAGCGCAGCGCGATCACGCCCGCGAGATCGTGGCCCGGCACCGTCAACACACGCGGCGTGGAGCCGGTCGCGAGTATCAGCTTGTCGTACTGAACCTGACTGCCGTCGGCAAGCGTGAGCGTGCGGCCCGCGCGGTCGAGCGACTGCGCGCTTGCGCCGAGCTTCAGGTCGATGCGCTGCTCGTCGTAGAACGCGCGCGGCTTGAGCCACAGGCGCTCGACGTCGGCCTCGCCCTTCAAATAGGCCTTGCTGAGCGGCGGCCGGTGATAAGGCGGCACCGGCTCGTCGCCGACCAGCACGACGCGGCCGCCGAACCCATACTGGCGCAGCAGCGCCGCCGCGTTGCCGCCCGCGTGCCCTGCCCCGACGATCACCACCGTGCTGCCCTCTTCTTGCATGTCCGCTCCCGCGTGTATTCCGCTTTCCATACGTTGATTGATTCATCGCGCGCATCGGCCGCCGCGACTCATACGCGCGTTTTCAGCCTTCGCGCCAACGAGCCGCGCGCCGCCCGGCGCGTCAGGAACGAGATGATCTCACGGTTCGGGCACGCGGGCCACGCTCAGTCGAAGGCCCGGTCGTTCGGCGCCGCATAGAGCGCGCGCAGCTGTTCGCTCATCGGGAACTGGAAGTTGACACCCTTTGGCGGCACCGGGCTCTCGAACCACTTCGTGTAGATCGCGTTCATTTCGCCGCTTTTCATGAGCGCGGCCATCGTGTCGTTCACGAGCTGCCGGAATTCGGGGTCGCCGTTGCGCATCATGAATCCATACGCCTCCGACGACTGCGGCGTGCCCACGATCACCCACTCGGCAGGCTTCTCCGTGAGCGAGCGCGTGCCCGCGAGCAGCACGTCGTCCATCATGTAGGCCACCGCGCGGCCCGCTTCGAGCATCTCGCGCCCCTCGCCGTAGTCGCGCGCGCTGATGATGCGCATGTTCATCTGGCGGTCCAGGTTCATTTGCCGCAGGATGCGCTCGGACGTCGTGCCCTGATTGGTGAGCACCGTCTTGCCCGCGAGGTCCGGAAAATCGTGAATGCCCGAGTCCTTGCGCGTGAGCAGCCGCGTGGTCGCGACAAAGAACGTATTGGAAAACGTCACCTGGGCCTGGCGCGCCTTCAGATTGGTCGTGACGCCGCACTCGAGATCCACCGTGCCGTTCTGCACGAGCGGAATGCGGTTTTGCGAAGTGACGGGAACGAAACGCACCTGCAGATTCGGGCGCTTCGTCTTCGCCCTGACCGCCTCGATCACCTTGTCGCAGATGTCCTGCGAAAAGCCAATCACCTTGCTGTCGTCGACCACGTACGAGAACGGCACCGAAGTCTCGCGATAGCCGATGGCGATGATGTTCGCCGAGCGGATCTTTTCGAGCGTGGGCTGCGCGACCTGGGCGGCCACCGGCTGCAGCAGCGAGAAGCACAGCGCGACGGCCCAGCAAGCGAGCGCCAGCAACTTCGGTCGGTTCATGGGTCGGTCCTCGTCATCGCGGAGTTCGCCGCGGCCCGCGCACGGGCGGGCAAAGCCTCTATTTGTCGCCATAGCCGATCTTCGCACAATATGTGGGAAACACCAGGCGCGCACGCCGTCTCAAGCCATCAATGAAAAATAACGAGTGAAACTTGCTTTGGACTTCGAATCAAAAGCGTCTGACCAGGCGTGAATTCAAGGCGGCAGATCGTAGCGACGCACAACAATCGTTGTCAATCGTCAGTAAGTCACGGTAAGACGCGGGAAACTGCCTCCCGCCGGAAGGTGGCGCTAGAATCGTCGAACGACAGATGCACAACTCCCACAGTGTGGAGAACCTCGCGCCATGAATACCGCTCCGCTGCCCCGCCGTCCGCGTGTGTATCTTGCCGGCTTCGACGTCTTCCGGCGCGACGCGCTGGAGCACGGCGTGCGCCTCGTCGCCGCGTGTGCGGAATTTGGCTTCGAAGGCGTCTATCCGCTCGACACGCAAGCGCCCGCGGACCTCGACGGGCCGCGCAAGGCCGCATGGATCTATCGCGCCAATATCGATGCGATCCGCACCTCGGCCATCGTGATGGCCAACGTGAACGATTTCCGCGGCCCCGGCGAGCCCGACTCGGGCACCGCCTTCGAGATCGGCTATGCGGCCGCGCTCGGCAAGGAGATCTGGGCCTATGCGTCCGACACGCGCACGCTCATCGAGCGCGTGCCTTCCACGCCCGACGCGCAAGGGCGCGTGTGCGAACGCGGCTACCTTGTGGAAGATTTCGGCCTGGCCGTGAACCTCATGATCGCGTGTGCGGCGCGCCTCGTGCAGGGCGACGCGCGCGCATGCCTCGAGGCGATGGCGCGAGGCCGCGCGCGCTAAGCGTATGCGAGCGCCGGCGCCTCGCGAACGAGACCGTCTTGTACTTCACGTCTCACCACTACGGCGCGCCGCGCCCACCCTACGCCGAGCCGAGCGCCGCCGCCACCTTGCTGCCCACTGGCGTGCCGAGGCCCGTGCAGGCGTCCCAGCCGGGCGCGGCCGAGAAGTCGCCGTTGCTGCCGCTCGTCACGTCGTTGAAGGCGCCGGGCTGCGCGTAGAGCTTCGCGTTCGCGAAGCCAACGGGCGTACCGCGCGCCGCGTTGATGCGCGCGATCAGCGCGGCCCAGAGCGGCGCGACGGCGCTCGTGCCGCCCACCACCGTGTCCGCGCCGGCCACGCGCACCACGTAGCCCGTGGCCGGATCGGCGTCGG
>DATBXG010000130.1:0-5423 GCA_036514415.1 Paraburkholderia sp. | reverse complement strand
GCGGTAATTGCCGCCCGTCACCTTCTCCTTGACGAGGTTGATGGCGACCTGCTTGAGCGCGCCCCAGCCGGCGGCGGGGTGGTGATACGGCTCGATGCGACCTTGCGGCTTCTTCATGATGCGGTTGGCTTTTCGTTTTCCAGGGCGGTCTGCCCGATGACCCAAGGCTACTGTGTTCCTGTGCCCCCGGAGATCACAGAAAAACCAAAAAGCAAGGGGTACAGTTGCGGCGTTTTGTCATAGACTTGCCGGGATCGGCCCCGCGCGCGTGGCCCCACCCCTTCGCCTGACGGACGCAACCCGAACGTGACCCGCTACGAGCAACTCGCCGACGATATCGAAGCCGCCGTGCGCCGAGGCGTGTTCGGGCCAGGCGAGCGCATTCTCTCCGTGCGGCGCGCGAGCCAGCAGCACGGCGTGAGCATCAAGACGGTGCTGCGCGCCTATGCGCTGCTGGAAAGCCGCAGCGTGATCGAGTCGCGGCCGCAATCGGGTTATTTCGTGCGTGCGCGCGTGGGTGCGCCGCAAGGGCGCGGCGCGTTGGGCGCACAAGGCTCAGAGGGCAAGGACGCCGAATCCCCTGGCAAGCCGCGCCGCGCGAGCGCGCCGAGGCAACCCGTGCCCGCCAACGTGGACGTGAGCCGGCTCGTCCTTTCCACGCTGCGCAGCATCGGCGCGCAGGACGCCGTGCCGCTCGGCTCGCCGTACCCGGACCCGGCGCTGTTCCCCTGGCGGCGCATCAACCAGTACGCGAACGCCATTGCGCGCCGCCATGCGAGCTGGAACCTCATCGACGACCTGCCGCCCGGCAACCCCGAGCTGATCCGCCAGATTGCGCGGCGTTACGCGGAAAACGGTGTGAGCGTCGATCCCGAGGAAATCGTCATTACCGTGGGCGCGACCGAGGCGATCAACCTGAGCCTGCAGGCCGTGGCGAAGCCGGGTGACACGGTGGCCGTGGAGTCGCCCACCTACTACGCGATGCTGCACGCCATCGAGCGTCTGGGCATGCGCGCCATCGAAGTGAGCACGCACGCGGACACCGGCATCGACCTCGACGCGCTCGAGCGCGTGCTCGCGCGCCAGAAAGTGGCGGCCTGCATGGTGATGCCGAACTTCCAGAATCCGCTCGGCTTTCGCATGCCCGATGCGCACAAGGCGCGGCTCGTGGCGATTGCCGAGGCGCACGACCTGCCCGTGATCGAAAACGACGTCTATCAGGAGCTGTACTTCGGGCAGACGCGGCCTTCCACGCTCAAGCAGTTCGACACCCGTGGGCTCGTGTTGCACTGCGCCTCGTTTTCGAAGAGCCTTTCGGCGTCGTACCGCATTGGCTGGGCGCTGCCGGGGCGTTACCGCGCGCAGGTCGAGAAGCTCAAGTTCCTCAATACGCTCACGACACCCTCGGTTCCCCAGGTGGCGCTGGCCGACTACTTGCGCCACGATGGCTACGACCGGCATCTGCGTCGCGTGCGGCGCTTCTACCGGCAACAGGCGCGCCTCATGCGGGCGATGGTCGAGCGCTTCTTCCCGGCGGGCACGCGCATGTCGGAGCCGCAGGGCGGCTACGTGCTGTGGGTGGAACTGCCGCCGCGCGTCGATTCGATGCGGCTCTATCAGGCGGCGCTCGCGCAAGGCATCACCATCGGGCCCGGCTACATGTTCTCGATGCGCAACGAGTATCACCACTACATCCGGCTGAATTACAGCTACCCATGGAATGCGCAGACCGAAGCCGCGCTGAAGACGCTAGGCGAGATGGTCGCGAAGATGGCATGAGGAGACAGACGATGAACGCAGACGAAGAGCGCGATGGCGAAGCGGACGAGGCAGGCGTCGATCCGGTGCTGGTTGCCGTGCTCGAGCAGTTGTGGCGCGCGGAGTGCGAGAAGCATGACCAGCATGAACGCCACGGGCGGGCATGGTCGCTCGCGAAACTCTCGAAGCAGGCCGGCGTGCCGATGAGCGGACTGCGCAGGCAACTCACTGCACTCGTGGACAGCGGTCTCGTCGTGACGACCCAGGCTGAGGGCGGGACGGGCACGGCGAGTTTGTCGGATGAAGGTCGCGCGTTTTGTGCAGAGGTGTTTGGGGCGGGCGAGGGCGAGGCGTAGCGCGATGCTTTGCTTGCTCAAAACCTGACGCTGCCGTTGTCCGCTCGCCACACGGTTCATGCGGAATGTGTCAGTTTCGTTCAGACAATTCCCAAAAATTCTCTGTAATCCTCACTTTGACAATTTTTGACGTGTATTGAGATACGCGTCTCGCCAGAATCGCCCGACCGAATGCAATGTTGGGCGAAGATGAACAAGAACTACAGACTGGTGTTCAGCCGTGTGCGCAACATGCTCGTCGCGGCCGAAGAGAGCGCGACGGCATGCGGCAAACGGGGAAGCGGCGAAGCCGCCGTGGCGGCGACCGTGTTGATGCTGGGCGGGGCACCGTTGCTGGCGCACGCGCAGATCGTACCTTCGGGCGCGCATGCGCCCGGTGTCATCAGCACCGCGAATGGCTTGCCGCAGGTGAACGTCAACCGGCCCAGCGGCGCCGGCGTGTCGATGAACACCTATTCGCAATTCGACGTCCAGCAACGCGGCGCAATTCTCAACAATTCGCCGACGATCACCGGCACGCAGCTTGGTGGTCAGATCAACGGTAATCCTAACTATGCGTCGGGACAGGCGGCGCGGATCATCGTCAACCAGGTCAACAGCGCCAACCCTTCGCAGCTCAACGGCTTTCTCGAGGTCGCGGGTCAGCGGGCGACGGTCGTGCTCGCGAATCCGTCCGGGATTTCCGTCAATGGCGGCGGATTCATCAATACGTCGCGCGCTGTCCTGACGACGGGCGTTCCGCTTCTCGACGCCAGTGGCGCGCTCACCGGCTACAACGTCACGGGCGGCAACATCACCGTGCAGGGCGCGGGGTTCAATGCGTCGAACGTGGATCAGGTGGACCTGATCGCCAGAGCCGTGAGGGTCAACGCCGCGATCTATGCGAACAGCCTGAATGTCGTCGCCGGTGCGAACAGCGTCAACCATGACACGCTCGCGGCCACCCCGATCGCCGGGGACGGCGTGCCGTCTCCCGTATCGATCGACGTGAGCCAGTTGGGCGGAATGTACGCCGGGAAAATCCTTCTCGCCAGCAACGAGCATGGGGTGGGTGTTTCGAATGAAGGCGTGATTGCCGCGCAGGCGGGCGACTTCACGCTCAACGCCGACGGCCGGATCACGCTCTCGGGCAAGACGACCGCGAGCGGCAACGTCATCCTCAATTCGAATACGGGTATCACGAACAACGGGACAACCTACGCCCAGCAGTCGCTTTCTGCGAATACCACGGGCGACCTAACGAACAGCGGCACCCTCGCGGCGCAGGGCGCGGTCAGCGCGCAGGCGACGGGCGCGCTGGTCAACGACCACGGCGCGCTCACGGGCGGCGCGGTCACGCTCAACGCGGGAAGGCTGTCCAACCAGGGCGGCAACGTGTTGGCGCAGGGCACGCTCAATGCGACGGCGGCAGGCGACGTGTCGAACCAGGGCGGTGTGTTCGTCTCGCAGGGCGCGATGCAGGTAAGCGGAGCGGCCATCGACAACTCGAAGGGCGAGATCGACGGAACCGCGGTCGCAATCTCAACGCCCGGCGACCTCGTGAACGAAGGTGGCACGATCACGCAGACGGCATCGGGGCCGATGACTATCGCCGTCTCGGGCACGCTCGACAACTCGGCGGGCGGCACGCTCCAGACCAACAGCACGGACCTCACGCTCGCACCTGGCGCGCTCGGCAATGACGGCGGCACGATCACGCTCGCGGGCACCGGCACCCTGACGGTCAACGCAGGCAAAGGCGCGGGCTCGATCTCGAACGCTGGCGGCACGATCGCCAGCAACGGGAAGATCGTGGCCCAGGGCGGTGCGTTCAATAACGCGGCAGGGTCCGTCATCGCTCAGACCGGTCTCGTGGCGACAGTCGGCGGTGCGCTGAACAACACGAACGGCAAGCTGCTTTCGAACACGGACCTGAGCGTAACGAGCGGCACGCTGACGAACAATGGCGGCCAGATCGGCGCGGGTGCGAACGCAACGATCCACACCGGATCGATGACGAACGACGGTGGCTCGGTCGTCGCGCCGAACCTCACGATCTCGACGGGCAGCACGCTCGACAATAGCAGCGGCGATATCGAGGCGAACGAGCTTGTGCTCTCCGCGACCGATCTCGTGAACCACGGCGGCACGATCACGCAGTACGGCGCGGCGCTGATGGGCCTTGACGTGAGCGGTACGTTCGACAACTCGGCGGGCGGTACGCTGCAAACCAACAGCACGGACTTTGCGCTTGCGCCGTGGGCGCTCAATAACAACGACGGTTCGATCCTCCATGCCGGGACGGGCACATTCACGATCGCGCCGGGTAGTGGAGCCGGTGCGCTTTCGAACGCAGGCGGCAGGATCATCACGGCGGGCCAGCTCCTAGCGAATGCGGGGAGCTTCGACAACACATCTGGCGTGTTCGCCGCTCAGGGGTCTCTCTCGGCCACCATCGCGGGCGTCGTGAACAACACGCAGGGCGTGGTGCGTTCGCTCTCGTCCGTCTCGCTCGCGAGTGGCGGCGCGCTGACGAACACGAACGGGCAGATCCAGTCCGGCACGGGGGCAGCAGGCGACGCCAGCACGCTCGCTGTGCAGGCCGCGTCCATCGACAACACCGGCGGGCTCGTTGGCAACCTGGGCAGGGGCGATACCAGCGTCCAGGGCGGTAGCCAGCTTGTCAACAGCGGCGGTCAGGTCACGGGAAACGGTAACGTGGCTGTGAATGTGTCCTCGACCCTGAACACCCGGGGCGGCCAGGTGAGCGGCGCGAACGTCGCGGTAAAGGGCGATACGCTCGACAACACCAGCGGCGCGATCGGCAACGTCGCGGGTGTGAACGGCGACGTCACGGTCACGATAGCGGGCGCGATCAGCAACACCAACGGCCAGATGGGGGCGACACGCGACCTGTCGGTGAGCGCAGCGACGCTCACGGGCGGTGGCGCATACAGTGCGGCCAATGACGTGGCGATCAGCGTGCAGGGCGACTTCGCGCCGACGCCGGATGTGCAGTTCAACGCCGGTCACGATCTGACCTTTACGCTGCCGGGCACCTTCACCAACGCCGCGTTGCTGGAAGCGGCGAACAACCTTGGCATCAACGCCGGCGATATCGCCAACAGCGGAACGATGATGGCGGGCGGCACGCTCGCTACACACTCGAACACGCTGGAAAACACTGGCGTCATCGTGGGCGGCAGCGTGTCGCTCACTGCGAAGAGCACCGTCTCCAACGTTGGGCCGACCGCGCTCATAGGCGCGACGGACAGCAATGGCATGCTCGAACTGCTCGCCGCCGATATCGAGAACCGGGACGACACCACG
>DATBXG010000129.1:0-4783 GCA_036514415.1 Paraburkholderia sp. | reverse complement strand
CGCGAGCATGCGCACCTCGCCCGCCACCACGGCGAACGAGCGGCCCGCTTCGCCGGCGCGTGCGGCTTCGACAGCGGCGTTGAGCGCGAGGATGTTGGTCTGGAACGCGATGCCGTCGATCACGCCGGTGATGTCGCTGATGCGCTGCGACGCGTCGGTGATGCCGGTCATCGTCCGCTCCATCTGCGCTGCGATCGAACCGCCTTCGGCTGCCGCGGACTGCGCATCGCGCGCGAGATCGAGCGCGCGGGCGCTGGCCTCGGCGTTGGCCTGCACGGTGGTCGTCAGCTGATCCATCGTGGCGGCGGTTTCTTCGAGCGACGCGGCCTGCATTTCGGTGCGCCGCGAGAGATCGAGATTGCCGCTGGAGATTTCGTGCGCCGCGTTGAGCATGCCGTCGATCTGCGAACGCACGTCGAACACGATCGCCGTGAGATTGGCCTGCAACTGGTTGAGCGCCTGGAGCACGTCGCCGAGATCGTCGTTCGCGGCGACTGCGAGCGTGGCGGTGAGGTCGCCGGCGGCCATGCGCGTGGAGGCGGTCGTCATCTGCGCGAGCGGCGCGCCGAGGTGCCGCGTGGTGAGGCGCCAGGCGCCGAGCGCGCAGACGCAGGCCGCGCCAAACGCGCCCCAGAACGGCAGCGGCGGCAGACCTTGCCAGGCGGCGCAACCGGCCGCCGCGAACACGGCTGGCACGGCGCCATAGCCGAAGGCAATGCGCGTGGCGATGGGCACGCGCAGCAGCGACTGCAGCGCGCCGACCACGCCCGTGCGGACCACGGCGCCGTGGCGCAGCCGCACGCCTTGCAGACGGCCCTCGCGCATCTGCGCATAGAAGGCCTCGGCATTGCGGATTTCCTCGCGCGTGGGCTTCACGCGCACGCTCAGATAGCCGACCACGGTCCCCTGCTCGGAGACGGGCGTCACGTTCGCGCGCACCCAGTAGTGGTCGCCGGTCTTGCGCCGGTTCTTGACGATCGCGGTCCAGGGGCGACCATCGCGAACGGTCTCCCACAGGTCGGCGAACGCTTCGGCCGGCATGTCGGGATGACGAATGATGTTATGCGCCTTGCCGATCAGTTCTTCTTTCGCAAAGCCGGACACCGCGACGAACGCGGGATTGCAGTACTGAATGCGGCCTTTGAGATCGGTGGCCGAGACGAGCATTTGCGAAGCGGGATAGTCGAATTCCTGCTGCGTGACGGGTTGATTGTTGCGCATGAGATTCCTTCGATGGGGCCGCTTGAGACCCAACAACACAGCAAGACATAACGGCAGATTCCCTACGAACTTTAGGGTTTTCAGCGGGCAAGGCGATGCGCGTGCAGCGGGAAAATCCGTTGTGCTATCAATGGATTGGCGGAGATATTGATGGGCGTATGCACAGACTTATGCCCATTAACTGTGGACAAGTCCACTGCCTCCAAAACGTGCAACTTCTCTGCCGCGTGAAGCATTGATGTTTGCGATCAGGGACTTAGGTTCGCTGTCCAGAAGTTGTACACAGGGCTATGCCCAAAATCTGTGGAAAACAACGGTGCGTTTTGCGTAGGCTGGCGCGGCGTTGCTGCGATTGGAACCGTCGGGGGTTAACCGAAACGCATCAAGGACTTGATGCGGTCTTCCAAGGGTTACGCACAGGGCTGCCAACAGAATGTGTGGAGAACTCGTGGCGAGGACAGGCCGCTGCGCGAGATGAACAACGACAGGAAGATGGGAGAACCGGGAATTGTTCGCTCACCCGAATGATGGGGTGCTGGACTGATTTTCGGACTGCATTGCGTGGAGGTGGCGGCCGCACTCGAACGGCCGCCGCCACACATTCACTTACTTTGCTTCCCCTTCCTGCCATTCTTCCGTCGCTTCCACGTCCCCGGCGACCGAATACAGCACCCGCGTATTGCGCGTCTTGAGGAAGTCTTCAAGCGATTCACCACGCATGGCCGCGTAGATATGAAGGTTCGAAGTCCCAACCACTGCGCCAAGCTTCTCGAGCATGAAGAAGATCACGCCGTAGTGAATCAGCCCGCGCCAATCGCGCCGGCGCACGAGATCCTTTTCCTCTTCGGTCAGCCCAGCCTCGGCAAACGAGCGCTCCGGCCCGGCGAGAAATGCGCGCCGATGCCCCTCGTCGATCATCGCGTGCAGGTACTTGTTCAACCGATACGCCTTCACGCTCGATTCGAGCCCAAAGGGATACGTGCCCGAGAGCTTGTCCGCGCCGGCCAGTTGCCGCGCCATGTGCTGGCGGTGCCGTGCCTGCGCTTCACCGGCTGGCTTCATCGCCGTGTTTTCGAGCACGAGCGTGCCGATGCCAGTCATCGAGGGCAGGTAGTAGCCGCTGTGCACTTTCTTCACGTTGCCGCTCAGCGTGCCGCGCATGATGAGCCACATGATGATTTCCGCGCCTTCGAGCCCGCCCAGCTGCGCGTACTCCGCGTGCGTCATTTCCGCGAGCGCTTCCGGGTCGTTCGTGATCGCATCGAGGAAGCGGTGGTCCCAATCCACATTGTTGAAGCCCGCGTGCTCGCCGTGCACCTGGTGCGAGAGGCCACCCGTCGCCATCACCACGACGCGCAGGTCTTCGGGATAGCTCTCGATCGCGCGGCGCAGCGCCTGGCCAAGCTTGAAGCACCGGCGCGCGGTGGGAATCGGAAACTGCAGCACGCCCACCTGGAGCGGCACCACGCGCGTCGGCCAGCCCGTTTCCGTGCGGTCGAGCAGCGCCGACATCGGCGAGAAGAAGCCGTGGTCGAGCGGTTTGTCCTGGAAGAACGACATGTCGAACTCGTCGCTCATGAGGCTCGTGCCGATATGCCGCGCGAGCGCCGGATGCCCGCCGATGCCGGGCAGGTCGCGCACGCCGCCGCCTTCGTCGGCGACGGCGTACTCGCTGCCGATGCCGAGTGCGAACGCCGAATAGTGGTCGAAGAAGAACGACGTCACATGGTCGTTGTAGACGTAGACGATGGCGTCCGGCTGCTGCTCGCGCAGCCAGCGTTTGACCGGCTCGAAGCTCTCGAAGATCGGCGCCCAGGCCGGATCCTGCTCCTTGTTCGCGTCGTGCGCGAAGCCGATGGTCGGGGTGTGCGAAACGGCGATGCCGCCAACGATCGTAGCCATGTCTCCCTGCTCCTTGTTACGGGTGGTTTATGTCGATGGCGTCAATGTATGGTTGACGGCAGGTTAAGTAAATTGACTTATTTGGCAAAATTCCATAACTTCAGATTATGGAAAATAGCGAATCCGGGCCGCGCGGGAAGCCGGCCATGAAGCGAGCCACGAAGCCGGCCATGAAATCGGACACGAAATCGGGCACAAGCGCGGCCACGAACGCCGGGACAGCCCGCGAGGCGGCACACGAGGCGCAGCGGCAACTGGCGTCGAGGCTGCGCCTTCGGCATTTGAACTGTTTCGTGGCGATCGCTCAGGAGCGCACGCTCGCGCGGGCGGCCGCGCGTCTGCATTTGAGTCAGCCCGCCGTTTCGAAGACGCTCGTGGAACTCGAGGCGTGGGCGGGCGCGCGCCTCGTCGAACGCGGCAGGAACGGCGCGGCGCTCACGGCGCAGGGCGAGCACTTCCTGCGCTACGCGCTCGATGCCACGCGCGCGGTCGAGGCTTCCGCGCTGGCGCTCGCGCGGCAGGACGAGCATGCGACGCCGGCCGTGCGGCTCGGCGCGCTGCCAACCGTAGCGACGGCGTTGCTGCCCGAGGCGCTCCTGCGCTTCAAGGCGTTGCGCCCGCATGTCGGCGTGAAGATCGATACCGATTCGAACGCCGAATTATTGCGCGCCGTGAAAGCCGGCGATCTCGACCTGATGGTGGGCCGCATGGCGGAACCGGCGATGATGCAGGGCGTGTCGTTCGAATATCTCTACACCGAGTCGCTTCTGGTCGTCGTAAGGGCGGGGCATCCGCTTGCGTGCGCAACTGTCGCGCCTTCACTCGACGCCGTGCTCGGCTTTCCGCTCGTGGTCGCGGGCGAGCGCACCGCGCCGCGCCATCACACGGAGGCGTTCTTCGAGACGCACGGTTTCACCGTGCCCGAAGGCGCCATCGAAACGCAGTCTGCTTCCGTGGCGCGCCTGATCGTCGCTGGCTCGGACGCCGTGTGGATCGTGCCGCAGCGTGTCGCGCAAAGCGATATCGATGCGGGGCTGCTGGTGCAGATCGACGTGCCGGCTCCCCAGGGTGTGGAACCGATCGGCATCCTTCGGCGCAGCACCGTCACGCTCAATGAGGCAATCAGCGCACTCGCGCAGCAGTTGCGCGAATGCGCCCAGGCGGAGTAGCGGCCAGCATGGGTCATTTGCTCGATATCGCCGCGCCGTTCTTCCGGCGGTCGCCAGGGTGTTGTCGAAGCACCAATTCCGATTCCGGTTGAAACCGGACAAAACATGTGGAATGATAGCGATTCTCATTACGGAGGGGCCGTCCGCAGCTGAACTCCAGATGACGCCGACGCTCAGGCGCGGCGCAGCCTCGCAGGCTGCCATCACAATCTTCTACGACTCTGGAGTGATACATGAGCTTTCCCGACACCGCCGGGATCGACGCGCCGGCAGCGCCGCGCACGCGTCTCGACGCCGAACAGCGCGACGATCGCGCCAGGCGCTCGCGGCGTGCGACCTTCATCAAGTGGCTGCGCAAGGTGCACGGCTGGGTGGGTCTTTGGGGCGCGGCGCTCGGCCTGCTGTTCGGCGTGACGGGCGTGCTGCTGAACCACCGCGCGCCGCCGCTGAAGATCGCTACCGGCGAGCCGCAGGTCGAGCAGCTGCAGCTC
>DATBXG010000128.1:0-2285 GCA_036514415.1 Paraburkholderia sp. | reverse complement strand
TCGAACGAGGGCAGGTCGCGCGTGGACGCGTCGAACTCGCTCTTGTCGAGCACGAGCGCGCCGTCGATGCGCGCGACGCCCGCCGCGCGAATCTTCTGCACGAGATCGATGAGTTCTTCGGGCACGAGCTTCGGGTCACCCGTGCCCTTGATATAGAGATTGCCGTGCAGCGTGCCGCTCGGATCGACCTCGCCGTCGGTATAGGCGCTCGTCTTCCAGCGATAGTCGGGACCGAGCATCGAGAGGCCGCTCCACGTCGTGACGAGCTTCATCGTCGAGGCGGGCATCATCGGCTGGCCGGCATTCACGGCGACGCTCGGCTGGCGGTCGCCCACCTTTTCGATCACCACGCTCACCGAGGAGAGCGGCACGTGCGCGCGCTCGAGGCCCGCCATCACGGTGGGCGGCAGCACGGTGGTCACGTTGACGGTGGGCACGCGCGCGCCTTCGGGCTGCGCGTGCGCCGCCGGCGCGGCCACGAAGCTCGCGGCGAGCGCCGCGCAGGCCAATGCGGGAGCGAGCGGCCTGGGAAGGCGATGAGCCGTGGCGACTTGCGCCCGGTCGGTGCGCGAGGCGGGCAGTCTGAACAAGGAGCGTAGGCGGGACGGCGAGGCGTGCGGCATGAAAAGCGTTCGGGCGAGTGCGGGCGGTGCGGGGCCGCGCGGCGAACGGAGAGAGGGGTCTCGCCGGTGCTGCGCGCGGACGCGAAAATCTGGGCGGCGCGTACTGCGCGATGCGCTTGCCGTAGCGTGTCGTGCAGGCCGGCTCGCGCGCATCGCGGCGTTGCGCCGCAAAAGCGCACATTGTAAAGACCTCGCGTGTCTCGCGCGCGTTGCACGCGAGAAAAGCCAGCGGGAAAAGCTGGCCATGCGCGTTGCGCAATGTGAGGAACGCGAGCGGCGCGGTTCGAACGTTTACCGCCACGCCCGGCATCGGCATCGCGGCCGGCCGTGCATCCCCTGCGGCGCGGCGCCCCTGTTCAGGCGCTAGAATGCACGCATCGCCATATTTCACGCAGTGCGGCGCAGTGCCGCCGCATGGCCAATTCATTACGATGCGCATACTGCTAGTCGAAGATGACCGCATGATCGCCGAGGGCGTGCGCAAGGCGCTGCGCGGCGAAGGCTTTGCGGTCGACTGGGTCGAGGACGGCGACGCCGCGCTCTCGGCCGCGAGCGCCGATTCTTACGATCTCATGCTGCTCGATCTCGGATTGCCGCGGCGCGACGGCATCGACGTGCTGCGCACGCTGCGCGCGCGCGGCGCGGCGCTGCCCGTGCTGATCCTCACGGCGCGCGATGCCGTGGCCGACCGCGTGAAGGGCCTCGACGCCGGCGCCGACGACTATCTCATCAAGCCCTTCGATCTCGACGAACTGGGCGCACGCATGCGCGCGCTGATCCGCCGCCAGTCGGGCCGCAGCGATTCGACGATCCGTCACGGCTCGATCACGCTCGATCCGGCCTCGCACCAGGTCACCCAGGACGGCACGCCCGTCGCGCTCTCGGCGCGTGAATTCGCGCTGCTCGAAGCGCTGCTCGCGCGCCCGGGCGCGGTGCTCTCGAAAACGCAGCTCGAAGAGAAGATGTACGGCTGGGGCGAGGAGATCGGCAGCAATACCGTCGAGGTCTATATCCACGCGCTGCGCAAGAAGCTCGGCGCGGATCTGATCCGCAACGTGCGCGGCCTCGGCTACATGATCGCCAAAGACGCATGAAGTCGGCTCTGAAGCGCCGCAAGAATCGAGACACAACGCGAGCCACAAAGCGCACGGGAGACACGTTTAGCCGATGAGTTCCATCCGACGACAACTGCTGTTCTGGCTGCTCGCAATCGTGGTTGCAAGCGTGGGGCTCGCGGGCTGGCTGATCTATCGCCAGGCGCTCGCCGAAGCCAACGAGCTGTTCGACTACCAGTTGCAGGAAATCGCCGAGGCATTGCCCTCCGAGCCGTTCAACGAGATCCTCAGTTCGCGCGACACCGGCGACGAAGGCATCGTGCTGCAGATCTGGAATCGCAACGGCGTGCTCATGTACTACTCGCATCCGCGCGCGCCGCTCGCGCCGCGCGCGGAACTCGGCTTTTCGACCGAGCGCACCGATCGGGGCGACTGGCGCGTGTATGGCGCGATCGTCGGCGACAACGTCGTGCAGCTCGCACAGCCTGTATCGGTGCGCAACCGGCTCGCCGCGAACGTCGCGCTGCGCACGCTCTGGCCGCTCATCGTGGTGCTGCCGCTTCTCGGGCTCGCGGTGTGGATGGTGGTCGGGCGCGGGCTCAAGCCG
>DATBXG010000127.1:0-7946 GCA_036514415.1 Paraburkholderia sp. | reverse complement strand
GCGGCGCGTCGAGGCACGCGCGCAGGTCGAGGCCGGCGCTGCCCGGTGTCGCGTAGTGGGGCAGCTGGTCGCGCATGTGCTCGTTCAGGATCTTGATGTCGATTTTCATTAAGATTGCGTGGTTGGGCGGTGGAGGGTTGCTCAGGCGCGAGGCAGTTCGAAAGCCTCGGCGAGAAGTTCGTAGGAACGCAGGCGAGCCTTGTAGCTGCCCGCGACGGTCAGCACGATGAGTTCGTCGGCGCGAAAGTTGTCCTTGATCGCAAGAAGGCGCTCCGTGACGCTCTCCGGCGTGCCGATGATGCTGCGCGGCTTCTCGCGGTCGATCACGATCTGCTCGCGCTCGCCGTATTCCTGCGCGCGGCCCTGTTCGAGGCTCGGAATCGGTGCGTTCAGGCCATAGGCCATTTGCACGCGGCGCAGGTCGACGGCCTTTTCGAGGTCGGCGGCTTCGGCTTCGGTGTCGGCGCAGATCGCGAACACGGCGCACGCCAGGTACGGCTTCGCTTCGTGGCCGGCCTTGAAGCGGTCGAGGTACGCCTCGGCCACGAGATGCCCGAAAAGCGCGTTGATGAAGTGGGCGAACGAGAAGCGCAGCCCCAGCTGCGCCGCGAGCACGCCGCCGAAGTCGCTCGAGCCGAGCACCCAGAGCTGCGGGCGCGTCTCGATCTCTGGCTGCAGCACGACGCCCTGCGCGAGGTGGTCGGCGGGGAGCTTGCCGTCCATGAGACCCACGAGATCCTGCACTTGCTGCGTGAACTGGTCGCCGCGGTTGTACGTGCCTGCGGCCACGGCCTGCGCAGTGCGCATGTCGCCGCCCGGCGCACGCCCGACGGCCAGGTCGACACGCCCCGGAAAGAGCGCCTCGAGCATCATGAACTGCTCGGCGACCTTGAAGGGGCTGTAATAGGGCAGCATGATGCCGCCCGAGCCGATGCGGATGCGCTTCGTCACGCTGCCCAGACGCGCCAGCATGACTTCGGGACACGGATTGCACACGCCCAGCAGGCCGTGGTGCTCGGCGCACCAGTAGCGCGTGTAGCCGAGGTCGTCGGCGAGCTGTGCAAGCTCGAGGGTGGCGGCGATGGCGTCCGCCGCGCTGTGCCCGGCGATGACGGGCGACTGGTCCAGTACGGAAAGCAGTGTCATGGCAGTACTGCTCCTTGCCTACGTTCGCGGCGCCGCGCGCCGGCACACGGGGGCGCCGGCACGCGCGTCACGAGATGATGCTCTGGTCGGGCAGACGCCGCGCGATCTCGGCGACGAGCGTCTGCGCGAGCGCCTGCTTGGCTGCGCGCGGCAGCGGCTTGCGGCCGCCGGCCTCGAACAGCACGACTTCATTGTCGTCCTGCCCGAAGGTGAGCGGGCCGAGATTGCCGATCAAAAGCGGCACCTTCTTGCGCGCGCGCTTTTCCTCGCTGTGCGCGTCGAGGTCGCCGCTCTCGGCCGCGAAGCCCACGCAGTATGGCGGATTCGGCAAGGCCGCGACCGAGGCGAGGATGTCCGGGTTCTCGACGAACGTGAACGTCGGCATGCGGTGCCCGGCCGTCTTCTTGATCTTGTGCTCGGCGACATGGTCGACGCGCCAGTCGGCAACGGCCGCCACGCCGATGAAGACATCGGCGTCGGGCGCGGCGCGCATCACCGCGTCGTACATCTGCTGCGCGGTGTGCACGTCCTGTCGATACACGCCCCACGGCGTTTCCAGCGCGACCGGACCCGCCACCAGGTGCACCTCGGCGCCGGCCTGTTGCGCCGCCCGCGCGAGCGCGAAGCCCATCTTGCCGCTCGAGCGGTTGGTGATGCCGCGCACGGGATCGAGCGGCTCGAAGGTCGGGCCGGCCGTGATCAGGAGCTTGCGGCCCGCGAGCACCTTCGGCGCGAAGAACGAGACGATCGCCTCGTAGACGGCCTCGGGTTCCAGCATGCGCCCGTCGCCAGTCTCGCCGCACGCCTGCGGGCCGGAATCGGGACCGAGCGTTTCGATGCCGTCCGCACGGATCTGGGCGACGTTGCGCTGCGTGGCCGGGTTGTTCCACATCTGCCGGTTCATGGCCGGCACGACCAGCAGTGGACAGTCGCGCGCGACGCACAGCGTGGAGAGCAGGTCGTCGGCGAAACCGTTGGCGAGCTTTGCGATGAAATCGGTGGAGGCGGGCGCGATGACGATGGCGTCCGCTTCGCGCGAGAGGTCGATGTGCGCCATGTTGTTGGGCACCCGGCCGTCCCACTGGCTCGTGTAGACGGGGCGGCCCGAGAGCGCCTGCATCGTGACCGGCGTGATGAACTGCGTGGCCGCCTCGGTCATCACGACCTGCACGGTCGCGCCGGCCTTGGTCAACAGGCGCGTGAGCTCGGCGATCTTGTAGCAGGCAATGCCGCCCGTCATGCCGAGCACGAGGTGGCGGCCGGCCAGCTCGCCAGGGATTGCAGCGGACGTGTTCAAGTCAAAGCTCCTTACTCTGGTCCCATGCAACGAAGTTGCCCGGCGCCGCCTGCACACTCAGCGCGCGCCGCGCACGCGCCGCAATTCGTCGAACACCAGCAGCACCGCGCCGATGGTGATCGCACTGTCGGCGAGGTTGAACGCCGGCCAGTGCCAGCCGCCCACGTGGAAGTCGAGAAAGTCGATCACGTGGCCGTACAGCAGGCGGTCGATCACGTTGCCGAGCGCGCCGCCCATGATGAGCGCGAGCGCCGTGCAGAAGAGCTTCTGCGTGGCGTGGCGCTTGAGCAGGTAGCAGATCACGAGCGCCGCCGCCACGCCGAGCACCGTGAACGCCCAGCGCTGCCAGCCTCCCGCCGCCGACAGGAAGCTGAACGCCGCCCCCTTGTTGTAGACGAGCACGAGGTTGAAGAACGGCGTGATCACGCGGCCTTCGCCGTAGCTGAACACCTTGTTGATGGCGATCTTCGTGAGCTGGTCGGCGAGGATCACGATCACCGCGACGCCGAGCCACGGCGCGAGCGTGCCGCCCGAGCCAGTCGACCTGGACTGCTTCGGCAGGGTTTTTGCCATTATGCCGCGCTCCGTTTTTCGCCGTCACCGAACAGATTCACGACGCAGCGGCCGCACAGTCCCGGATGCTCCGCGTTCGCGCCGACGTCCTCGCGGTAGTGCCAGCAGCGCTCGCACTTGAGGTACTTCGAGGTGACCACTTCGACGCCTTCCTCTGCCTCGCTTTCCACCTTCACGATGTCCGCCGCCGAGGTGATCAGCACGAATTTGAGGTCGTCGCCGAGCGAGGCGAGCGCATCGTAACGCGCGCCGCTTGCGAGAATGCGCACTTCAGCTTGCAGCGATGAGCCGATCTGGTTGGCCACGCGTGCCTCTTCGAGCGCCTTCGTGACGTTGCCGCGCACTTCGCGCAGCAGCGTCCATTTCACGATCAGGTCCTGTGCGCCGGCGATGTCCGGGAACGCGTGGAAGGTTTCGGTGAAGATGGTTTCGTTGTGCGGCTGGAACACCTTCCAGGCTTCTTCGGCCGTGAACGAGAGGAACGGCGCGAGGATGCGCAGCAAGCTGTGCGTGATGTGGTGCAGCGCCGTTTGCGCGACGCGGCGGGCCTTCGAATCGGGCGCGCTCGTGTAGAGCCGGTCCTTCAGCACGTCGAGGTAGAAGCCGCCCAGGTCCTCCGAGCAGAACGTCTGCAGCTTCGCCACGACCGGGTGGAACTCGTAGCGGTCGTAGTGGGCGAGCACGTCGTTTTGCAGCGTGTGCGTGAGCGCCACGGCGTAGCGGTCGATTTCGAGCCACTCGCTGGCGGGCAGCGCGTGCTTCTCGAAGTCGAAGTCCGAGAGATTCGAGAGCAGGAAGCGCAGCGTGTTGCGGATGCGGCGATAGCTCTCCGTCACGCGCTTGAGGATTTCCTCGGAGATGGCCAGCTCGCCCGAGTAGTCGGTCGAGGCGATCCACAGGCGGATGATTTCCGCGCCCAGACGGTTCGCCACTTCATGCGGATCGACGCCGTTGCCGAGCGACTTCGACATCTTGCGGCCTTCGCCGTCGACGGTGAAGCCGTGCGTGAGCAGCGCATTGTAGGGCGGGCGGCCGTCGAGCATCGAAGCGGTGAGCAGCGACGAGTGGAACCAGCCGCGGTGCTGGTCCGAGCCTTCCAGGTACAGGTCGGCCGGGAACTGCAGTTCGTCCTTGTGCGAGCCGCGCAGCACGTGCCAGTGCGTCGTGCCCGAGTCGAACCAGACGTCGAGCGTGTCGCGGTTCTTCTCGTACATGTTGGCGTCGTCGCCGAGCAGCTCGCGCGGGTCGAGCGTTTGCCAGGCTTCGATACCTTCCTTTTCCACGCGCTGCGCAACCTGTTCGAGCAGCTCCAGCGTGCGCGGATGCAGCTCGCCGGTTTCCTTGTGCACGAAGAACGCCATCGGCACGCCCCATTGACGCTGGCGCGAGAGCGTCCAGTCCGGGCGGTTGGCGATCATCGAATAGAGGCGCTGCTTGCCCCACGACGGGTAGAACGCCGTCGCCTCGATGCCTTCGAGCGCGGTTTCGCGCAGCGTCTTGCCGCCGTCGTTGGGCTTGACGTCCATGCCCGCGAACCACTGCGACGTGGCGCGGTAGATGATCGGCGTCTTGTGGCGCCAGCAGTGCATGTAGCTGTGCACGTATTTTTCGCTGCGCAGCAGGGTGCCGGCGGCGTCGAGCGCGTCGACGATCTTCGGGTTCGCGGCCCAGATCGAGAGGCCGCCGAAGAGTGGCAGCGACTCGATGTAGCGGCCGTCGCCCATCACCGGGCTGATGATGTCCGAGTCCGCCATGTCGTGCGCCTTGCACGACACGAAGTCTTCCACGCCGTAGGCGGGCGCCGAGTGCACGATGCCCGTGCCGGTGTCGGTCGTGACGTAGTCGCCCAGGTAGATGGGCGAGGTGCGCTTGTAGCCCGGGTGCGCCGAAGCGAGCGGGTGATTGAAACGCAGCAACGAGAGCTTTTCGCCCTTGGTCGTGGCCACGATCTTGCCCTCGAGGCCGAATTCCTTCATGCAGGCTTCCACGCGCTCTTCGGCCAGGATCAGCAGGCCGCGTTGCGTGTCGACGAGCGCGTAGGTGATTTCCGGATGGACGTTGAGCGCCTGGTTCGACGGGATCGTCCAGGGCGTGGTGGTCCAGATCACGATGCCGCCTTCCTCGCGCGGCAGGGCGGGCAGGCCGAACGCAGCCGCGGTTTCGGCCGGTTGCGCGAACGTGAACAGCACGTCGATGGTCGGGTCGGTCTTGTCCTTGTACTCGACTTCGGCTTCGGCGAGCGCCGAGCCGCAGTCGAAGCACCAGTTCACGGGCTTCAGGCCCCGGAACACATAGCCCTTCTCGATGATCTTCGCGAGTGCGCGAATTTCGTTCGCCTCGTTCACGAAGTTCATCGTCTTGTAGGGGTTGTTCCAGTCGCCGAGCACGCCGAGGCGCTTGAAACCCTTCTTTTGCGTCTCGATCTGGCCGGCCGCGTACTCGCGCGCCTTCTGCATCACTTCCTGGGCAGGCAGCGACTTGCCGAACTGCTTTTCGATCTGGATTTCGATCGGCATGCCGTGGCAGTCCCAGCCCGGCACGTAGACCGCGTCGAAGCCCGCGAGATTGCGCGCCTTGACGATCATGTCCTTCAGGATCTTGTTCACCGCGTGGCCGAGGTGGATGTCGCCGTTCGCATACGGCGGGCCGTCGTGCAGGATGAACTTCTTGCGGCCCTTCGAGGCCGCGCGGATCTGCTCGTAGACCTGCTTCTCTTCCCATTCCTTGACCCATTGCGGCTCGCGTTTGGGCAGGTCGCCGCGCATCGGGAACGGGGTGTCGAGCAGGTTGACGGGGTACTTCGATTCGGACTTCTGCGGCTTGCCGGAGGGTGCTTTCTTGTCGCTCATGGTGAGATCACGTGGAATTCGGGGGATGCATGGCGTCAGCGTTGCGGCCGATGCCGCGCAACCGTCGCCTCGGGCGCTGCATGCCGTGCGTTCCGCACGCGGCGCCTGGGGGCGGGCAATCCGTGCGGCGCTCGTGGCTCACGAGCCCGCGCGGACTGCAGGTCACCTAATTCGGTCGGTGGCCGAGGTGGCGAAGCCGGTGGAAGCGCCGCCGGCCACGTCGGCGCCCGCGGCGGCGAACCACGCGCGGGTGTTCGCCACGTCGCGAGCGATCGCGGCGGTGAGCGTTTCGAGATCGGGAAACTTCTCCTCGTCACGCAGCTTCTTGAGGAACTCGACGCGCACGAGCTTGCCGTAGGCGTCGCCGTGCCAGTCGAGCAGATGCACTTCGAGCAGCACGCGGCCGGAGTCGTCCACGGTCGGGCGCAGGCCGAGGCTCGCCACGCCAGGCAGCGGGTGGTCGGCTATGCCGTGCACCAGCACGACGAAGATGCCCTTGAGCGCCGGCCGCTTGTGGCCGATCAGCAGGTTCATCGTGGGAAAGCCGAGGTCGCGGCCGAGCTTCAGGCCATGCGTGACGTGCGCGCTGATGTGGTAGCCGCGGCCAAGCGAGGCGCGCGCGGCGTCGAGGTCGCCCGCGTGCAGCTGCGCGCGCACGGCGGAGCTGGAAATGCGCACGCCCGAGGGGTCGGCCACGGTCGCCATCTGTTCGACTTCGAAGCCGTGCTGCTGGCCCGCCTCCTTGAGCGAGGCGAAGTCGCCCGCGCGCTTCGCGCCGTAGCGGAAGTCGTCGCCGATCATCATCCAGCGCGCGTGCAGGCCGCCCACGATGATGCGCTCGACGAACGTCTCGGGCGACTGGCTCGCGAACGTGTGGTTGAAATGCTCGACCACGACGCGGTCGACGCCGTTCTCGCGCAGCGCTTCGAGCTTGTCGCGCAGCATGGCGATGCGCGGCGGGGCGCTGGCCGGGTTGAAGAACTCGCGCGGATGCGGCTCGAAGGTCATCACACAGACGGGCAGGCCGCGCGCGTCGGCTGCCGCGCGCACGCGCGCGAGCAACGCCTGATGCCCGCGGTGGACACCGTCGAAATTGCCGATGGTGAGCGCGCAGGGCGCGCGACTCTCGGCATTGGGAAGACCGCGGAAGACTCTCACGATAGCGGAACCTGGAGGAACCTCGAAAAGCGCGCCGGCCGGGCACGCGTGCAAAGGGCTAGTCAAGCGGCCCAAGGACCGCGACGAAACAGAAGATTATAAACGCACGAGGCGACGATCGCCGCCGCGCGCGCGTTGCGCACGCCCCCCGATGATAAAATCCGCGGATGAAAAATCTCGTCATCCTGATTTCGGGGCGGGGCAGCAACATGGAAGCCATCGTGCGCGCTTGCGCGCAGGAAGCTTGGGGCGCGCGCATCGCCGCCGTGATTGCCAACCGTCCTGACGCCGCGGGCCTCGCGTTCGCGGCTTCAAACGGCATTGCCACGGCGGTCGTCGATCACCGCCAGTTTCCCGATCGAGCCAGCTTCGACACGGCGCTCGCTCAAGTCATCGACGGCTATGCGCCGGACCTCGTCGTGCTGGCGGGCTTCATGCGCGTGCTGACCGAATCGTTCGTCGGCCATTATTCGGGTCGGATGGTCAATATCCATCCCTCGCTGCTGCCGATGTTTCCGGGCCTCAAGACGCACCAGCAGGCGCTCGACGCGGGCTGCCGCGTGCATGGCGCGACGGTGCATTTCGTCACGCCCACGCTCGATCATGGTCCCATCGTCGCGCAGTCGGTGGTGCCGGTGCGTGCGGGCGACGACGCCGCGGCGCTCGCCGCGCGCGTGCTCAAGACCGAACATGTGATGTATCCGCGCGCGGTGCGCTGGTTCGTCGAAGGGCGCCTCGCGCTCGACGGCGAGCGCGTGACGCTCACGCCGGCCGAGCCACAGTGGCTCTTCTTTGACGACTCGCAAGCCGCCGGGGAGGGCGCATGAGACTGCATGGTTTTCTGATTGGACAGACCGAAACGTTGTTGGCCGACGTCCTCAAGTTCACGGGTCCCGCTGACGCGGTGACGAGCCGTTTCTTCC
>DATBXG010000126.1:0-6407 GCA_036514415.1 Paraburkholderia sp. | reverse complement strand
CGCCGGATCGTAGACCGTCTGGCCCGCTTCACACGCGGCGACGCCGACACAGCCCGCCGCCACCACCGGCATGTAGCTCGTGTGGAAGTTCGCGCCGAGGCTCGGCACCGGCAGCGGCGGACACGTCGCCGGACGCGTGGGCGAGTTCACCTGGCAGGCCGGATCGATCTGGAACGTCCGGTCTTCCTCGATGATCCAGCGGTAGTCGCTGATCTTCACCGGCGTTTTGCCTGGCTGCGTGCTGGGCGCATCCAGCACGTTGACGACGAGTCCGCTGCCGCCCTTGAACGTCACCGTCACGGTCGCCGTGTTGCTCGCCGTGTTCTGCGCATTCACCGCCTGGTACTGGAACGTCACGTTGGCGGACGCAGCGCTGCCCGCTGGCGCCGTCGTCGGGCTCGCCGTGAACGAGCCGTCCGGATTCAGCGTGACGGAGCCGCCCGTCGGGGTGCCGACCAGCGCCGCGGTGAGCTGCAGGCCATTGGGATCGCTCGCGTACGTGAGCACACCGGGCTCGGAGATCTGCAGCCGCGAAGCGATGTTGCTCGTATAGGCGGCATTGCCGGCCGTGGGCGGTCCGGACTGACACCCGTTACCCGTCGTGCACGCAGTGAGCGTCACCGTCGCCGAGGCGTTCGGATTGCCGTTCGCCTGGTACACGAAGCTGTCAGCCGTCGTGCCTTGATTCGGTGTGTACACGAACGTGCCGTCCGGGTTCAGCGTGAGCGAGCCGCCGGTAGGTGGCGTCTTCACCTGCACGCCGTAGACGTTGGCGTCCTTCGCCGCCACGCCTCTCGCCGGGTCGGACACCGTCAGCGTCTTGCCGGGTACGAAGAAATACGTGGAACCGGTGACCGATGCGTTCGCCACCGCGGCAGCGGACGCCGCGGTGGAGTTGTTCACGCTGATGTAACCCTGCATGCCGCCGTCACGCGCGTTGTTCGTCGACAGGCTCAGTTCGCGATCGAATACTGGCAGCGCGGAAGCCGTTGAGGCCGGCATGTTGACCAGCGCGTCGTACGTCTTGCCGGCCGACATGAATACTTCCGACTGAATCCGCGGATTGCCGGGCAGCACATTGCCGTCCTCGGCGATCAACGCAAAGCCGGAGACCGGGGTGGTGCCCGTTTGCGCGCCGACCACGGCCGGCACGTGCATGCGCAGACCCGCGTTGACGAAGCGAAGCATCACTGGCCCGGTGGTCGCGGCGCTCGTCGCAGCGAACGTCGATGCGCCCGGATTGGTGCGGTCGAACGAGACGCCGTTGATCAGGTAGTAACGCGGATCGTAGTTCACCGTGGGCGGATAGCAGGTGCCGAACGAGGTCGACTTCGAATCGCCGCAGCCGCCCGGCTGCCCGGACCAAGCCATGGTTTCGCTAAAGCCCGGCGTCGCGACCGCGGCGGCGACCGCCGTGTTCTGCACCGGATCGATTTCGCTCAGCACGAGCGGCACGTCGGTGTCATAGCTCACGCCCGGATACGCCTGCGCGGGCGTCGTGCCGTTGGCCGCCGTTCTCACCACCAGGACGCCATAAAGCCCCATTGGCCCCTGGATCGACGGGTGCGTGCCCGACTCGATCAGGTAGGTGCCAGGGTTCAGGTTGTTCCACGAGAGCGCCGTGGTGCTCCCGTGCGCCACTTCGGTCGCGAACGACTGCACGCGGGCCGATTGCGCTGGCGGCGTAAACGTCGCACCGCCAGGCGCGGCGGCGGCAGTCGGCCACGTGGTCGCGGTCTGCGTGGGGTGCGTCGGGCTCGGCATGGTCGTCGCCGTCGTGCCCAGACCGCCGCCCAGCTGCCCGACGATCACGAGCGAGGTCGGCACGGCGCCCGGCAGGCTGTTGGTGAGATTGATCGTGAGCTGCCCGGGCGGCACCGTGATCACCACGGGCGACCAGTTCGTTCCCGCCCCGGGGTTCGTGGCCGCACACGCGGCGGGCGCAACGGCCGCCGACGAGCAGGTGTAACCCCACATCGGCACGGACTGTCCGTCCGGCATCACGGCCGTCGTGGCCTGCGCGGTCAGGTTGACGGTGGCCTGGGCGAATGCCATCCCGCTCGCGCTCAGCAATACGGAAGCCGCAATCGAGGCCTTAAGCAGACCTAACAGGTTTGCCTTGAGTGTGGTGGATCTCATCGCGTCTCTCCCCGCCTCTAATTCGATTCGTCGATCAGGAACGCCTGTGGATCAACGAGCATCATCATCATCATTCCGCCAGGAAAGATGTTGTTCGTGGTGATCTCGCGCTCGTTGTGCGAGTGCCACATGAACGCAAAGCCGGCTTCCGTTTGCGGCGGATTCACCGTCGTGCCGCTCGGCGGCGTCGTGCCCGTGGGTGCGGTCGCGCGTATGGTCGCATCGGGTCCGAGATACGGGCTGCCGCCGTACCAGAAGCCGTTGGTCAGCACGTGCGAGTCGGGCAACGTCACTGGCCCGCCGCTCCCCACCTTGCCGAACGGATGCGTTTCGAGCGCCTTGTTGTGATCCGCGCACCACTCGTAATAGTTCGGCGCGGTCGGATCCTGCGTGTAGTAGCCGTTTGCATCCGGAATACAGACGCTGCCGTCGCCGGGGTAATGCCCATACACGTCCCAGTTCAGCCCCCTGCCCGTCCAGTAGAAGATGCCGTCCATCGCAAGGCCCGGTGTCGTCGTGGTGGTGAACAGCAGCGGGCCGGCCACCTTGGTCGCGTCCGTTTTTGCGAGCAGCATGTTGCCGTCGCGCGCGAGCACGCGCACGTGATTGCCGTGCTCGTGGAACGGATGCTGCCAGCGGCCCGTCCCGATGATCCGCAGCAGCACCAGTTCGCCGGGGTGCATGTGCGGGTTGCCGTTGTACGGCTGGTTCGGATACTGCGCCGCGTAGTTCGGGTCCATGTCGTCCGGCATCGAGCGCCCGTTCACCATGAAGTACGCCGGGTGATAGGGCTCCGTCTCGACGGTCATGCAGCCGGTCGGAGCCGTGCACGCGTTGCTGGCCTGCTGCTCCGCCTGTGCATGAATGCGCGGATCCATTTCGGAAAACTGAAACAGATACTCGCGGTCGTAGCACGCCGCGCTGTGGTTGTAGGCCGCGGCGGCATTGCGGAAGTCGGGCTGGCCGTCCAGCAGCTTGCGCGTTCCGCCGATCGGGTTACAGCCGGTCGGCACGGCGACCGTGCCGGGCGACGACGTCGGCAACACGATGATCGCGCCGAAGAGCCCCATCTCGATCTGCAGATCGCCCTGTGTGCCGCTGTAATAGGCGTGCGTGCCTGGCGTAGCGGCGATGAAGCTGTAAGTGACCGTGACGGTATGGGACGCCTCGCGCGTGAGCAGCCCCTGCACGCCCGTTGGCGTGCCGGAGCAGACCTTCGTCGTCGGATCGATGGTGCCCATGCACACGTCGAACCCGGGAAAGAGAATCGATGTGTTGCCCGCCGCCGCCGGCAGATTGTTGGTGAGTGTCACCGTGACGATGTCGCCCTGGTTGACGATCAGCGTCGGCCCGGGAATCTGCATGGTCGGGCAATTCGCACCGGCAATATTGGGCGGCGAGAATCCGGCCGGCGCGGTGTTGCAGCCGTAGCCCCACGAATAGACGCTATTGCCGTCGGGCTGGCTGATGCGGCTCGCCTCGGCGCGCAGATCGAAATGCGTGCCCGTGATGCCAGGCGCGGCCGCATGCACCGGCATGTAGAAGAGCGCCGCGAGCGCCGCCACGCCGAACCGTGCAAGCCGTCCGAGGCGAGCGAGGGTCGCGATCCCTATGCGGTAAGTGATGTGTCCCACGGCTCTTCTCCTAAGTGCAGGACTTCCTGGCCGAGTCCATGGCGGGGCAGCCGTGAACCGTTTTTAGCGAGTGCAAGAGGCGTTTCATAGCGTGCAGACCTTCGTCCTGGGGTCCACCGACCTGCAGATGTGCACCTCGGTCATCAGGCCTCCGAAGTTTTCCTGATCGTTCGCCAGATGATCCAGATTCGGCGTGTACAGGTAGAAGACCTGCCCTGACTGATACTTCGTCGTGTCGCTGGCGTCGAGGATCAGATCGAGCGACTCCCCGCCGCCAAGCGTGATCGAGTTCGTGTAGTAGGTCATGTCGTTGCCGGCCATGTCGCGCAGCAGCCGTGCATTGACGGCGACCACGTGCATCGGAATGCCGAGCGAGGCGAGCGTCTGATATTCGGTGACGTCGAGATCGGAGATTCGCAGCAGCACCTTGCCCCCGACGGGGATATTGATCAGCGATGGCAGCGGTTGCGAGAAACGCGGCACGCCGTCCGACGCGGGCGTCGAAAGCGGGCTCGGATTCACGGTGTCGGGATAGCTGCGGCCATTCAGCATGAAGAACTTGTCCTTCATGTCGGTGAACGGCTCCGGATTGAACGTCATGCCGACGAAGTGGAAGTTCGGATCGAAGCCATGGATCTGCACCGGATACTCGACGTCGTAAGCCGTCGAGCCGTCGCCGTCGTTGTAGGCGTAGAGCGTGGGCGTCCCGCTCAGGTTGTTCACATGCAGCACGCCGTTCTGCGCCGGCAGCGGCGTCGTGCACAGAATGTCGGTACCGCACCGCGTGCGCAGATCCTGTTGCTGCAATACCAGCGACTGGTACAGCGACTGGCCCGCGGGCACCCGGTTCTGGCGCGGCCGCACGAAGATCTGGCCGACCATGCCCATCTGCAGGTGCTCCGGCGGCGTGATGTGGCAGTGCCAGAAGTAGGTGCCCGCATCCGGCGCGAGGTAGTAGTACGTGAAGCTCGCGCCGATGTTGATCGCAACCGACGCGTCCGGCACGCCGTCATAGAACGACGAGGCATTCGGATAGCCGTGGAAGTGCACCGTGTGCTTCTCGAACAGGTCGGGGCGCATGATCATGCCGACGTTGGTCAGCGTGAGGAAGAACTCGTCGTCCTCGTCGATCGCCATCATCGGCGCGGGCTGGTTGCCGTTCATCACACCGATGTCCATGATCGGCCGCGGGTCGACATGGCCGGTGAGCTGGCCAGGCGGCGTGGATTCCGGATCGGGCGTGAGACCGACCGCGCCGTTGTACGTCGGATCCGTTCTGGGATCGCCGACGGTGTTGAACACCGAGGCGAACTCCGTGCCGGGCAGGCCTGCCTTGATGTCGGCGAGACCGGACAGCGGCCCGAAAGCGAACAGATAGGTCTGCACGCCGTTGGCCATCGTCGCGTAACCGTCGCCGCCCGAAATCTGCTGGCACTTGATCGCACCGTTGACGACACCCGTCGATGCCGAGGTCTGGCCGGTGAAGGACGGTCCCGTGTACGGCGGTTCGCCGGCGCCCGCCGCCAGCGCCGTCGGGTGGGACGGAGTGGTCGGCGGGCATTGAACCATGAACGACTGGGAGAATGAGGGGATCGCGAACATCGTGAGCAGCAGTGCTGCCACGCTATTGCGACACATGCGGATGCTGAACATATGACCTCCGTCCTTGGGGTCAAGCAGCGCGCCACGCGCTGTACGTCACGCTCTACTGCATATGCGGGCTCATGCGTTGCTCACACTGACCCGTATGTGGATTCTGGATTTGGGCAGCGGAGCCTGCGATGGGTCACCTCCCTACACTTGCAGTAGGGCAAACCCAGCGCCTTGTGCCGTCGTGGTCTGGACGCGCAATGGAATGTGTCCTGGCGAACACAAGCGATGCTTCATGCGGCGATTCCGGTATGGAAGTCGATGCTATTGCTTTCAATTTCATTTCGCTGACGACATGACTTCGCTGCGCTTCGGCGAACGTGAGGGCCGTCGTGAATTCGTCACACATATTCTCCGGTGCGGCATCAGGCGCTCGATAGTGCTCGTCGAAATAAGCTGAGGAATGCAATGTTTTTGGTTCTTACGTGTCCTGCACCATATAGAGGCGCACTTTCGGATGCGTAAAATCCCGCATATTCACGTCCTGTGCGCAAATGCGAAAACCGCATCCGCTTCTCGATCACGCGGTCAGACGGACGGCACTCACCTCCTCGCTATTCACCGGCGGGGGACTTGACGTTATTGGCGGCAGGGGGCGTGTCATGGACTTTCTGGAAAAAAGGGCTGTGGTGAATCTCGTGGAGCGCAAGGATCGCGCGCTTGAACTGGTCGGGTTCGAGAACGAGAAGCGGACGTATTACCCCGCCATGTCGATGTGGCTGAAGCTGGAGCAGCTTCAGTTGGTGCAACAACTCGTGGAGCCGCTGGATGGAGACAGGCAGCCGATACTGTCCACGTCGCTTCACGGAGTGGCACATTTCGACGGCCAGGAACTCTCGATCATTGGCGCTCCTCAGCAAGCGACGCGCATGCTTCAGGTGAACTTCGAGGCCCGCGACGTCAGCACGGCTGACCGGCTTGGCTTGCGCGCACTGGAAGACGAACTGGGTAACTCGATGTCCGATGTGGCGCTCGGCACTGCCC